>VAZZ01000078.1 GCA_005884715.1 Alphaproteobacteria bacterium
CCGTATGGCGGGCGATCGCGATCATGCTGCCACGGAAATAACGCGATCTGAGCTGCGGGTTGTGATCGCGATGACCGATCAGCGCCTGATCGACAAAGCGGCATTTGCGCAATTGCCGAAAGGCGCGCAAGGCATAATCTGTATCCTCGCCGCCATTATTTGCGGTTCCGATGCCCAACTCCTCATCAAAGCCGCCAATCCTTTCGACGATGCGGCTGCGCAGGAATATGGTGTTGGAAGACGCCTGCGCCGCAACCTGGAAAACCGAAGGCGACCTCATGTCCATGGACAGAGCGCGCGTCGGCGATTGCGGCGCCGATGCGTAGCGGCAGAACCAAAAATCCAGCGCCTGATCGATCCGGAACAGGTTGAGTACACGCTCGAGCAAACCCTCAGGATACCAGCAATCATCATCGGGAAAGGCGACGAGTGGCACCTGGGCAAGGAGCCCTTGCTCGCGCGCCTCATGGAGTAGGAGATTGCGGGCGCGCGAAGCCGATACTCTGTTGGGAATCGTCGCGACCTCGACATTTGCCGGAATGGCGGCAGCGATGTTCGCGCGCGAAGAAGCGCGCTGCACCAGCAGAAGCATCCGCCAGTCTCTGCCTGCCAGCGCCCCTTCGATTGACGACAAAAGGCGTTCGAGATCGCCGCCGCGTCCGCCAGCGGCATCCGTCGTGGTGATGAACAGGATTTCAGACGTCATTTTCGTTCCTCCCCTGGCTGACGACGGCGCTGACGCCGGCGTTTTTGCGACGGCGACACTACGTTCGGTTTCCGCCCTTTGGGCTTCTCGAACCAGCGCAGGCCACATCGAGTCTGAAAAATACGGGACTGAACTCATGGCAATCCTCCCGCCTCCCGCGCCGCCAGTTCGAGTTCGGGCAAAACCGTCTCCTCGTTGCCCCGGTCCCGACCGGCGCTGCGCAAGCGCCCGAGACGGCTTGTTTCGATGTTGCGACGGATGACACGCGCCGGATTGCCGGCGGCGATCGAAGCCGGCGGAATGTCCCTGGTGACGACGCTGCCCGAACCGATGATCGATCCATCGCCAATGCTCACACCCGGCAGAATGATGCAGCGCGCGCCGATGAAGCAGCGTGCGCCGATATGGGTGTCGCAATAAAGGCCGCGCGGCATGTCATGCGCCAGTACCGCCACGTCGAAAGCGAGATAGCTGTCGGGCCCTATATGCACGCCCTTCGGATAGGTCTTGTCGAGCCTGACACTCAAGGACATGACTGCGCTCGGATGGATATCCATGCCCCAGAATTTAACGAAATAGAACCAGCGCAATTTCACCAGCAGGCGCTGCAGCCAGAGCAGTTGGTTGAGGCTGCGCATCTAGGCGGCTCCTCCGTTTGACCGGCGCTGCGCGGATGCAAAGGCCCATCCCGTCTTTGCCGAGAAGGCCACGCGCAAAGCGGCGCGGAAATCGTGTGACGACATGCGCCGTGTCGCGACCAGGGTGCTGCCGACCATGAGCTTGCGCAGCAGGAGTGCCAGACTGGCCGGCCGCGTGGCCGTGTGGCGGGCAATGGCAATCAGACTGCCGCGGAAATAATGCGATCGCAGCCGCGGATCGTGATCGCGATGTCCGATGAGCGCCTGATCGACGAAGCGGCATTTGCGCGACTGCGCAAAGGCCCTGAGCGCGTAGTCGGTGTCCTCGCCGCCATTATTCTCGGTGCCGACGCCCAGCTCCTCGTCAAATCCGCCGATGTTTTCGACGATGCGGCTGCGCAGGAATATGGTATTGGAGGACGCCTTCGCTGCGACCTGGAAGCCCGAAGGCGGCTTCATGTCCACGGACAGAGCCCGCGCCGGTGACTGCGGCTTGGACTGATAGCCGCAGAACCAGAAATCCAGCGCCTGATCGATCCGGAAGAGATTGAGTATCCGCTCCAGCGAGCCGTCGGGATACCAGCAATCATCGTCGGGAAAGGCGACCAGCGGGGCCTGAGCGAAGAGGCCCTGCTCGCGCGCTTTCTGGAGGAGCAGATTGCGCGCGCGAGAGAGTGATATTCGGTGGGGAATGGTCTCGACCTGCACGTTGTCTGGAATGTCGGCAGCCGAATCGGTTCCCGGATCGGCCCGTTGCGCCAAGAGGAGCATCCGCCAGCTTCTGCCCGCCAAAGCGCTTTCGATGGACGACAGAAGACGTTCGAGATCGCTACTGCGGCCGCCAGCCGCATCTGTTGTGGTAATGAACAAGATTTCAGATGCCATATTCCCTCAAAGCTCCCATGGCTGACGCCGGCGTCTGCGGCGCCGGTTCCGCTGTCGGCACTTTCCTGCGAACGCGACACACAATGCGATCTGATGCAGAGAACCAATCGCGGTAATAGCGGCTGATCTTGCCGTAGCTGTTGTCCTGGCAGATGATGGGCATGTCGAGCAGCGCGCCGAGGATCATCCCGTGCAGCCGATCGGTGTCCACCCGTCCATAGCCGGCGACAAGCCTGATCGATCGACGCAACAGATAGTCGCGATACCAGCCCCAGACCATATGGTTCGGCACGATATGCCGGGTGGGTGTGTCGATGGACTGCATCTTCCGCAAAAGGCGAAGTAAAAAGAGATCGAAAGGCGAGATCACCTCGTCCCAATCGAATGTCGTGGTGGGTTCGGCCAGGCCCGCCACCGCTTCCGGGTCACGGCGCCGGATGTTCAACCGACGGGTATCGTTGCTGTCGTGGCGCGGCAGGCTTCCCCACAATGAGTGGGCCATGTCCGGCATCAGCGCCGCAGAACATCCACAGTCGGTGCGGGCGAAATCGAGCGACTCTTGATCGCGCGCAAAAATGAAGAGTTTTGGGTGGGCCGCGAAAACCTTGGCCACCGCGGCGCGGTTTGCCTGGTCCCCAAAATGCACGGACTGTGGCAAGATGACGATCGGTGCGTCGGGATAACGCGCAATAACCAGTTCGCGGAACATCTGATAATCGGGGTAGATATCACCGAGATTGCCGCCGCCATGGAAAACGATCGTGGCACCCGTTTTGACGAGCGCATCCAGGCGCCGAACCGAGTCCTTGAAAAAGACCAGTGGCTTACCCGGACGGTGACACAGGCAGAATTCATGGATGCTGAATCGCCCGATCACATCATAGTTGTAGTCGGCGAAGAAGCGATCTGTGCCGGCATGGATGAGAAGATCGCCGATATTCCCGTGCATGGGATAGTCGAGGTAAATGACGGGCCGGCTCTTCGGGATGACATTCATGATGG
>VAZZ01000079.1 GCA_005884715.1 Alphaproteobacteria bacterium
CCTGGCTGCTACCCGCTGCGACCACATTTGGTTGCACCTAAGTCGCTCAATTCATTGTGACGCCCTTCGTGGCGTCCTCCCTTCCGATCCCTGCGTATCTGAGGTCGTATCCGCCATGGATAAGCGAGAAGTGAGGAAAGCGATGAACAAGTTCCATAATGCAATACTGGCGTCGGCAGCTGCCTTATCGATCGGCGCTGCGGGTCTGGCCTTCGCGGCGAACCCGATGGTCGGCGGCGGCGAAATGTTCCCCGAAAAGAACATCATCGAGAACGCGGTCAATTCGAAGGATCATACGATCCTGGTTGCGGCCGTGAAGGCGGCAGGGCTCGTCGAGACATTAGAGGGCAAAGGCCCCTTCACGGTCTTCGCCCCCACCAACGAGGCCTTTGCCGCACTGCCAGCCGGTACAGTCGAGAATCTGCTCAAGCCGGAGAACAAGGATATGCTGGTCAAAATCCTCACCTGCCATGTGGTGGGCGCGGAAGCTTTTTCGAAGGACGTCATGCAAATGGTCGATGCCGACAAGGGCATGCATCCGGTCAAGACGCTGGGCGGTTGCACCCTTACCGCCATGTATGAGGGCGGCAAAGTGATGCTTAAGGATGAGAATGGCACCGTCGCCACAGTCACCATTGCCGATGTCGGCCAGTCGAACGGCGTCATCCATGTGATCGACAAGGTCCTGCTACCGAAAATGTAGAGTTTCGCAAGCAACCTTGAGACCTTGGGCCCGGTTCGCCGGGCCGCTTTTTTCCGTTCCGCCGCGGACGCGAAAGCTATATAAGCAGCCCCGAGTGACCTCGTAGCTCAGCAGGATAGAGCACCAGATTCCTAATCTGGGGGTCGGAGGTTCGAATCCTCTCGGGGTCGCCAATTATTTCAAGGGGATAGCGTGCAAGTTTAACCCGCATTTTGTGCACGAGCTACAGCAGAGCTATAGGCAAATTAGTGAGCTACTGGTGTGCCTGTGGGAGGGCATTCGGATCAGCATGAATTGAGTATGGTGACCCCAGTTGCCTAATGCAAATCTGCGAGAGATTTACCCGAAATTGCGTCGAAGAGTTTAGCTCCGACTAGGGATAGGTTCAGTCCGACCTTTGTGCCAGCGACAACTTGAATCGGTTGCTTCATTCGACAGCGGATCGTGTCAGCTGCCATTGAAACCAAAAGCTGCTGCTCTCGGCCAACCATCTCGTGCGAATAGACCGCCGCGACAACATCGCCTCGCTCGGGCTCGACGAGCGTAACCTGCTGCGGCCTGAGACCAAGCAGGACATCGGGCGACTTTGCTGTCCGTGCCTGCGCAGACAATTCTGCGGCGAGGGGCAGCGAGCTCGCGCCGATATGCAGGGCGGGGCGTGAGCCGTCGGTTGCAAGACGAGCGTGGAGAAGACTCATCGGTGGATCACCGACGAATCCTGCGATGAAAGCCGTGGCGGGCGTGTCATAGAGCTTAAGCGGCGTGCCAATTTGCTCAAGCTCGCCTTCGCGCATGACAGCGATCAGGTCGCCCATGGCCAGCGCTTCCCGCTGATCATGGGTAACGTGAATGGTTGTTGTGCCGATCCGGTCGTGCAGAAGCTTGATCTCGGCGCGCATTTCATAACGTAGCCGCGCGTCGAGATGGGTCACCGGCTCATCGAGTAGAAGCACCTGTGGGTCGTGGATCAAAGCGCGACCGAGCGCCACGCGCTGCTGCTGACCGCCGGAAAGCTGATTGACGTGTCGGTCGAGAAGCGAATCAATTTTCAAAAGAGCCGCGATGCGCTTCACCGCCGCTCGAATGTCCGCCTCGTTGTAATGCGCGCGGCGAACGGGCGCACGCAAGGGAAACGCCAGATTTCCCGCTACCGACAGGTGGGGATAGAGCGCGTAGTTCTGAAAGGCGAGGCCGACATTGCGGATGGCAGGCAACAGATCATTGACGCGTCGACCTCCGATGAGCACGTCGCCTGCATCCGGCGCCGCGAGACCGGCAATGATGCGCATGAGAGTGGTCTTGCCGCAGCCCGAGGGGCCGAGAAGGCAGAGATAGGCATGATCAGGACAGCCAAGCGAGAAGCCCCTGAACAGCTGAAATCGGCCGAAACGTTTGTGGATGTCCCGCAATCGAATCTCGGCCATCGCGTCAGCCTTTTCTGTCAACGCCAGACAGGAGGTTCGATCCGTCGGCGGCAAAGATGTGCGCGTGATCAAGCGCCAAATGCAAGCGTATGCGCTCTCCCTGGGCCGGGACAGAGCGGGAGGGAATGACCGCGCTTACGCGGCCCACCGGCGTATCGGCGATCACAACCGTGTTGTCGCCTTGCGGCTCCAGCACCGCAACGCGACCCGGCAGCGCGGCCGCATGCTCCTGATCGGCAAGGGCAACATCTTCCGGACGGATGCCGAAAGTCAGGCCGGTGTGTGAGCGGGCGGCTCGCAAGCGTGTGGCTTGTGCGGGCGAGAGCGGCAGCATCATCGGCCCTACCTGCAGGCTCCCATCACCCTCGTTCGCGGTGGCAGCAAGGAGATTGATCGGCAGACTGCCTATGAACTCGGCCACGAAGCGGTTGGCCGGCCGGTCGAGAAGGTCAAGCAGGCTGCCAATCTGCTGGATGCGTCCCTGATGCATCACCGCAATCCGATCGGATACGGCGGCTGCCTCTTCCTGGTCATGAGTGATGTAAAAGGTCGTGGCGCCCAGCCGTTCATGCAGCCGCCGGATTTCAGCCCGAAGCTCCACCCTGAGATAGGCTTCCAAATGACCGAGTGGCTCGTCCATGAGGAACATCTTGGGCGTCCGCACGATCGCTCGCCCAAGCGCCACGCGTTGCCGCTCTCCGCCCGAAAGATGCCGAGGCCGCTTCATCAGGTGATCGGTAATGTGTAGTGTTTCGGCGACCTCATGCACGCGCTTTTGGATCTCGCCACGCTGGACCCGGCGGGCAACAAGTGGCATCGCGATATTGTCGAACACCCGCAGATGCGGGTAGAGCGCGTAGTTTTCGAACACCATGGCCA
This sequence comes from Alphaproteobacteria bacterium, assembly GCA_005884715.1. Lineage (GTDB taxonomy): Bacteria > Pseudomonadota > Alphaproteobacteria > Rhizobiales > Aestuariivirgaceae > Taklimakanibacter. The sequence goes on from VAZZ01000079.1 coordinate 3,007, forward strand.
TGTCACGCGCCTGTGCGGGGAGGTCATTGATGCGCGCACCGTCGAGCACAAGATCACCCGAAGTGATCGATTCGAGCCCCGCAAGCATTCTGAGCGTCGAAGACTTGCCGCAGCCGGAGGGACCGAGCACGCAGAGCAACTCGCCGTCCTCGACCGTCAAGCCGAGATCGATGACGGCACGGATACCACCCGGATAGCTCTTGCTTACATTGTGGAATTCGACACGTGGCATCGCCTCACCTGACCGCGCCGAAGGTGAGGCCCCGCACCAGATGGCGCTGCAAAACCAGGGTGAAGATCATGATCGGCAGCACCGCCAAGGTGCCCACTGCCATATACTCCGCCCAATCGATATTCATCGATGCCGAGAAGCCGGCGAGATAGACGGGTATCGTGGCTGCATAGCCGGGTGCCAGTATCGAGGCGAACAGGAACTCGTTCCATGAAAAGATCACCGAGAGAATCGATGAGCGCGGCTTCCTCGATCTCGATGGGGATATCGAGAAAGAAACCGCGCAGCACCCAAGTAACCAGCGACAGGTTCATGCTCGTATAGACGATCACCAGCGCCAACGCGTTGTCGAGCAGTCCGGAGCGCTGCACCATGAGATAGATCGGGACAATGAAGGCGACCGGCGGCGCGAATCGTGTTGACAGAATATAAAAGGCGATGTCGCGGTTGCCGCGAAAACGAAAGCGCGCCAAGCCATAAGCCGCCATTGCGCCGAGGGATACGGCAAGCGCGCTGCTGGCAAGCGTAATCAAGAGACTGTTGAAGACGTAGTGATCCGCCCTGCGCCCCCCGAAACCGAACAGTGCGCCGAGATAACTGTGGAAGGTCGGTGTGAATACCCATACCGGGGGCCAGGCGAAAGCCTCGTGGTCGGTCTTCAGCGACGTCGTGATCATCATGTAAAGGGGAAACAATCCGAAGCCGACAACCAAGCAGTCAGCAAGATAGGGAGCGAGGCTGCGCAAGCTTACTGCCGTACTTGAGGTCCGTTCGGCACTTTCAACGACCGCCATCATTTCACTCCCGATATTCCAGGCGGCGAACGAAGATTTGCGCAACGATGCTGATGACGATGATCATCACCACCGCCTGCGCCGCCGCGTAACCGAGATCCTGATTGAGAAATCCCGTCGAGTAGATGTACCAGGAGAGGGTTTCGGTCGCTCCACCCGGGCCGCCGCGGGTCATGAGATAGATCAGCTCGATCATGCGGAAAGCATCGACGATTCTTAACACCACAATCACCCAGATCGCCGGCGCCAAGAGCGGCAGGGTCACGCGCCAGAACGGCTTCGTAAACGTATTCAGGGATCGATTGCAGTGCCGCGAACATGACCAGCATGACGAATGGTGTCCATTGCCACGCATCAGCCAGCACCAGACTGAACAAGGCCAAGCGGTCACCGGTCAAGAACTGGATCCGCTCGCTGGCGCCGAGAAGGGTGGCAAACCAGTTCAGGGCGCCGAAATTCTCATTCAGAATGTAGAACCATATCAAGCCCGAGGCGAGCGGCATAACCAAGATCGGCAGGATGGCAATCTTGCGAAGCGTGACGAGGCCCCGCAATTTGATATTGAACAGGAATGCGAGAGCGAAGCCGAGAAGGAACTCGACGGACACTGCGATCGCCACGAATTTGAAAGAGACCCACAGGGCGTTGGCAAAGCGATCATCATCGAGAAGGTCGAAGTAGTTCGACAGGCCGATATAGCGCGGCGGCGCGGGGCGGCCGAGCGTGTATGTGTGGGCGCTGATGTAGAGCGCGTAGAGGAACGGATATAGGTTGATAGTGAGGAGCACGAGTATTGCCGGCGCTATCAAGAGCATCGCTGTGAGGTGATCGGCACGCTTGGCAGTAACCATGGGCTCTTCTTCCGCGGCTCGGGGCTTGAACCGGCCAAGGCTTCACGCGAGAGGCGGGCGCCCCCGGCTCGGCATGCCGCCCGGGGGCCAAAGCGGACGCCGGTCTGATCAGTAATAGCCGGCCTTGTGCATCGCCCGATCGATCAGCTTCTGAGACTCCTTCACTGCCGCCTCTGGCTTCTTCTTTCCAGAGATCATCTCGTGCATCTGAGTACCGAGCACATCGACCATTTGCTGCAGTTCCGGTACCGGCGGGCGCTGCCAGCTCGCGATCTGGCCGGCACTGGCGAATTCATCGACCGCCTTGACCGCCGGACAACGCTTCACGACGGCAGCGTCTTGGCTGACGCTATGCCGCGGGCTGACGCAGTCACCGTGTTCGGTATACTTGATCATCATCTCCTTGCCGGTCAGCCACTCGATGACTTTCCAGGCAAGTTGCTGGCGCTCTTTGGGCAGGTTGGTCGGAATGCCGAGCGACCAGCCGCCGAGTGTCGAGCGGTTCGGGGCGCCCAGTCCTGCGGGATGCGGCACGTAGGCGACATTCCCGTAGGCAGGCGAAGCCGGATCGGCATCCCAGGCCGAAGCGTTGCCTGACCACACATAGGTCATGGCGCATCCGCCTTGCGCGAAGACGCGCGTCCGCTCGTCCCAGGCCATGTCGAGGATGCCCGGAGGCGAATAGGCGATCAGTCCCGCAAGATACTTGGCAACTGCGAGTCCGGCTGGGTTGTCGATGGTCGGATGCATGTTTTTCGGCTTGATGTTGCCAGTATCGTAGTCATCGCCTTTCTTCGTCAAAGCGATTGGCGCCTGGCCGAAAGCGCCGAGCGTTTGCAAGAAGGTCTGCCCAAGCGGCGTGCCACGCGCGGCGTTCCAGCAGATGCCCGCCACGTTCTTTCCCGGATTGTGCAGCTTCTTTGCATCGGCCAGCACCTCTTCAGTGGTTTTTGGTCCCTTGTCGATTCCCGCCTGCTTGAAGAGATCCGTGCGATAAGCGAAAATCTCGGGATGGGGTTGGATTGGGATGGCCAGGGTCTTGCCATCATGGACCACACCCTCCCATGCGGCAGCCTGAAAATCCGAACGGTCAATCGAGCCCGCCATGGGGGTGAGGTCCTGCAGGAAGCTCTTGTATTCGCCGAACTGCGGCAGATCGACCGCAATAATATCGTAGCGGGATTCCTTATTCTGCGAATTGAGCAGCACCTGCTGGTGCAAGGTGTCGAATGGCAGGACATTGAGCTCGATCTTCCCGCCCGCCATTTTCTCCATTTCGTCATGGATCTGCTGCATCGCCTTGAACACAGGATCGCTCACGACGATGAGGCGGATCGTTTCTCCGTTGAGGATGTTCTCGGCATGCACGCCGCCAGCGACGGCTGCGCTCACCAGAAATACGGCGAGCGCCGCACCTTGTCGCAGACGGAAAGCCAATCTGGATATCGTATCAGACATCGAATTGCTCCCTTTCTGCACGGCAGCGCAAATGAGCTTGCGTTCATCCGCTCGCCCCCTGCAGCCTCGGGAGGTGGGCCGGCGTCAAGGGCCAACTGCATGTCAGCCCTTGAAGGTTTCCCACCGTCCCTCTGCGGCCGGGGGCTGAATACGAGTGCGCAAGCATGATGCGCCCGAACGTGTCGCTGCGCAACACATCGCTTGGATGAGTTAGCGCAGCTTCGCCGATTGGAGAGGTCGAGGCAGCTAAGTGATTGATATTTCGGGGATGGAACGGTCCATTCGGCCCACTTGCCATAGCCTCCATCGATTTTCGATGCCAAGCTGCAATTTGAGTGGTCCCCAATGAACGTCCAATAAACCGACGACGAAAGCGCCAAAGCACGCTAATCCCAGAGCGATCCAGAACCAGAAGAATGGATGCGCCCGCAGCTCGCGATTGGAAGTTTGCCGAGAATGCGCGTGCGATTGTGGACGGCTGTTATGTGGGTTCGAATATCTCCAATCGAGAAAAGCTACGGATCATACTGCGGGCATGTAGAATTGCCGGCCTCATATTTGGAGCCGATGTGAAGTGGGCAGCGACCAAGTAAGTGTCCTGGGGGCGATCGTCTTCCTTTCTTTCAACCCATTGACTTAGAAGAATAATCGGCAGAAGAGAAGCTTCCGACGGGCTTGACTGCTGTCTGCGGCAGGTCACCTCCCAGTTCTCATCTTTATCCCGCATGGCTCGCCAAATTTTTTCAGGTCCGTACCGAAGACATGGGTTACAAATTGTTCCGAAGACATGGGTAACACTTTAGAGTTACAAGCAATTCAACCTACGACGGCGAGGACGCTTCAGAGCCTCTCATGACAAGAAGAACACTGCTGACAGCTATCGTCCTGGCCCTTCTCATCTGGCAGCCGTCATGGTCTCGCGCCTATGGCGGAGAAATCTTCAGCGGAGAGAAACTGCAGGAGGCATACAGGCGCCTTTGCCCGGCCAATACCGAGGAAATCAAGACGCTTCTGGCGCGCAAGAAGACAATGGCGCTTGGTACCGATCAGCCTGTCACCGAGATCTATGGCCCCATTCTCAGTTGCGAATATGATAAGGACCCCCTGTATAAGAGCCTGCAAGACGAAAACGCCATCACAAGAACAGAGGCTCTGATCCGCAAAATCGGCAAAGAACGATACGCTGATGAGAGTGCCGCAAGCCTTGCCAAGGCGAAGAGGAAATACAAGGTCGACTACATTCTCAGGATCGTAGAAAATGGTGCCGCGCTGAGCCAGAACCAGGTGAAGATCCTTGCCATATTTGCGAGAATAAAGGCTCAATCCGAAGCGCTTGTTTCGGTCCTGAGATCCAGCACCGGGCAAATGCCGGATTAAAGCCTTGATCGTCTATCTCCTCTGCAATATCACGAACTTATGACCCTCACTTTCGATCTCGGCCGCGGCCCGCAATCTTTCGGTCATCGCTTCCTCATCGGCCTGCAGCAGAGCCCGGTTCTGAGCGATCACGACAAGCGGCTGCTGGCGCTGCTGAAGCCGGCGGGCGTCGTCCTGTTCCGCGCCAATTTCCTCAGCGATGCGCCTTACGACGAATGGCTTGCCTCGCATGCGCGGCTCCTCGCTGATGTGCGCGAATATATCGGACGCGATGAGATCATCGTCTCGATCGATCATGAGGGCGGCGGCGTACTGCGCCCTCCCGCCCCCATCACGCCCTTCGCCTATGCGCGCGAATGGCCAAACCAGGCGGCAGCCGTCGGGCGCGCCATGGGCATCGAATTGCGCGGCCTCGGCTTCAATGTGAATTTCGCGCCGGTCCTCGATGTGAATTCCAATCCGGCCAATCCGGTCATCGGACCTCGCTCATTCGGCACAAGGCCGGAAGACGTGATCGCACCGGCGCGGCAATTCCTCGATGCGCTCCAGGCCGAAGGCGTGCTCGGTTGTCCCAAGCACTTCCCCGGTCATGGCGATACCGGCGTCGATTCGCATTATTCACTGCCGGTCATCGATGTCGATCCGGACACTTTTCGCAAGCGCGAGCTCGCGTCGTCTCGAAGATCGATCCCCGCATGCCGGCCACCATGTCGCGCATCATCCTCAACGACATCCTGCGCCAGGAACTGGGCTTCAGGGGCGTCATCGTCACCGATGACCTTGGCATGCGGGCCATTTCGGCAAAGCTCAAGGAACCGGAAACGACGATCAGGATCGTCAATGCCGGCGCCGATCTCCTGTGCATGTGCGCCTATTGGGCCGATACCTCGCTCATCCTCGAGATGGTCGCCCACATGAGCGACGGGCTGAAGAACGGCACGATCAAGGAACAGACCTTGAGGCAATCCTTCGAGCGCATCGCGGCCTTGTTGTCGGATGTCCCCAACCACAAGGTCGAAAGACTGAGCGCGGAGACTTTCGCGAAGCACGCCGCACTTGCCCCCTTGCGGCCGCGCACGCCCCCTGCTGCCAGTGCCGGTGGCGCCGCCAAGGCGTGAGGGTCTCAGCCCGCAAGGCGTGCTGGGACAGCAGGAAACGCTATCCAGGATTAAATGAGAATGAGCCGATAAAGGAAGACCGGCGAAAAAATCAGGCTTTGCCGTCGGCGGATTTGGCTGAAGGACTTTCTGCGGCGGTGGTCGAACGGAAGATATCGCGGGGCGGCCGGAGCGGCTTCTCTTTGGCCTTGGGCATGGGGATCAGTCCTTCCCGCTGCGCCTTCTTGCGCGCCAGTTTTCTGATGCGTCGGACCGCCTCGGCCTTTTCGCGCGTTTTGCGCTCGGACGGTTTTTCGTAGGCCGAACGCCGCTTGATCTCGCGGAAGATACCTTCACGCTGCATTTTCTTCTTCAGGACTTTGAGCGCCTGGTCGACATTATTGTCGCGCACGAATACTTGCATCGATGCCTCCTGCGTGAACACATGAAACTGCAACAGATGGCTGGCGCGCTTCCCAGGCTGAAGTGATTCACTTCTGCCTGATAGGAAACGCGCCGAACCAGATTGGAGCAAATCCTTCGCTTGAGTCTTCAACCCCGGATCGTGTCCGGGGCCGGCCTTTGGCGGGATTTGCTCCGGCAGAACAGCCGGTACATCCGCGGTCTATTCTGCAAAAGCGATTTACGCTGCCTTCGCCAGATTTTCGGCTGAAGTCTTGCCCGTGCGACGGTCGGTGACCGATTCGAACTGGACTTTCTCGCCCTCTCTGAGGGTTCCCATATTCGAGCGCTCAACGGCGCTGATATGGACGAAGACGTCCTTGCTTCCATCTTCCGGCTGAATGAAGCCGAAACCTTTTTGGGTATTGAAGAACTTAACTGTACCAACCTGCATGATAATAACCTTTCATAATGACAGGCGTCGCGGGAACGCATCATCGCGTCCGCTCAAACGATCGATGTTCAGGAGAGAGGTCGTCAGTAGGCGCCAGGCTTTGCCATATGCGCGAGACCGATTATCAATACGGCCGAAACTCGAAGTCCCGTATATGGGCGCATTTCCCCCGATCCGCAAGACCTAAAGGGAAGGCGGCCAAAATTTGTTCAGAGCGAAGCATCGATGGGTGTGGAGCGCATTGATAGGCCATGAGGCCCGCTGGCCCATGTTTATCCCGGCACAAGAAGAAATATTCGCCGTCTTTCCTTCGTATCTGGCGGATGATACGCAGGCACCGAGACATGGCCGGAATGGAACTGCTTGAACGAGACCATGATCTGGAACGGATGGCAGCCGCTCGCGACCAGGCCATAGAAGGCGAAGGCCGCCTTGCGCTCATTGGCGGCGAGGCCGGCATCGGCAAGACGTCGTTCATCATGCGCTTCCTGGGCACCAGCAGCACGAAGCTGCGGGTGCTCACCGGCAATTGTGACGCGCTGTTCACGCCCTCGCCCTTGGGCCCCCTCTATGACATCGCCCGGACCTTGGGCGGACGCTTGTTGACGCAGCTTGAAAGCGATGCGCCGCGCGCCGCCCTCTTCTCGACAATGCTCGATCTCCTGCGCGATCCGGCCCGCCCCACCCTTCTCGTCATCGAGGATATTCATTGGGCCGATGAGGCGACCCTCGATCTCCTCAAATATCTGGGCCGCCGCATCGCTCAGGCCCACGCTCTTATCATCCTCAGCTATCGCGATGACGAGATCGATGGCCGCCATCCCTTGCGCATGCTGCTCGGCGACCTTGCGACATCACCCGCGGCCATTCGCATCGACTTGCCAAGACTGTCGGTCGAAGCGGTCCGCACCCTCATCGCCGGCCGTTCCTTCGATGCTACCGCACTCCACCAGCAGACCTCGGGAAATCCTTTCTTCATTGCCGAGATCCTCAGGGATGGCGGCGAGGGAATTCCGCGGACGGTGAGCGATTCGGTCCTGGCGCGAATCGCGAGGCTCGACGCAAAGGGACGCCATGTGCTCGAAATCACCGCCGTCTTTGGCAGCCGCATGGACCATGCGACGCTGGAAGCGATATCTGGCGGCGATATGGAAGGCCTTGCCGTCTGCATGCGATCGGGCCTGCTCAAGATGACTGACAAGGTCATTGCCTTCCGGCATGAATTGGTGCGCGACGCCATATTGGCGGATCTCGATCCGCTCCGCCGCCGCGATCTCAGTCGTCTGGCGCTCGCGGGATTGAAATCATGCGGGGCCGGCCGCAACGATCTCGCACAATTGGCGCATTTCGCCGAAGGCGCCAATGATCAAGCAGCCGTCCTTGAATTCGGACCGGCGGCGGCGCAAGCGGCGGCGGCCATTGGCGCTCATCGCATAGCCGCGGCGCAATATCGGCGCACATTGGCTTTCGCCGCCGATCGCGCTGCCGCCATTCGCGCGCAGCTGTTGGAAAATTACGCCGAACAATGCGCCATCATCGATGACCTCGCCGAAGCGATCCGGGCGCGCCGCGAGGCGATCGAACTCTGGCGGCAGGCTGGCGATCGCCTGAAGGAAGGCGAGAATCTTTCCGCACTGGCATGGCCTCTGGTCCGCAGCGGCCAGAATGCTGCGGCCGAAGAGGCAAGCCGCCAGGCGATCGAGGTGCTCGAAACCATGCAGCCGACGCGCCAACTTGCGGCCGCCTGCCGCATGCAGGCGCATCTGCGCATGCTGGACCGGGACAGGTCGCCGGCCGTGCATTGGGGCAGGAAGGCTATCGAGCTGGCGACACGCTTTGATGATAAGGCCACCATTGCCGCAGCCGAGATGGTCGTCGGTTCCGCGATGCTGGTGAACGGCGATGACAACGGCCTTCAGCATTTCGACCGCTGCCTCACTTTGGCCCGCGCCGGCGGAATGGACGATCTCGTTGGGCTCGCTTATCTCAACATGGGTTCGTCCTATGGCGAGCAGTATCAATTCGCCAAGGCCGAGGCTGTTCTGAGCGAAGGCATCGCCTATGCGCAAGATTGCGATCTCGATCATTCCAACAATTACATGTCCGCCTGGCTTGCTCTGACGAAACTCTATCAAGGCCGTTGGGATCAAGCCGGCAACCATGCAACCGCTGTCGTCGAATGCGTGAATTTCACCCTCGTCAGCAAGGTCATGGCGCTTGTGGCGCTCGGGCGCCTGCGTGTCAGGCGCGGCGATCCGGGCGCTGAAGCCGTCCTCGATGAGGCACTCGATCTGGCGCGCCGCACCAATACACTGCAACGCCTGGCGCCGGTCTACGCCGCGCGCGCCGAAGCTGCCTGGTTTGCGGGCGACCTCGAGCGTGTCGCCGCCGAAGCCACCGCGGCCTATGAAATCGCTGCCGCCCATCGCCATCGCTGGCATGTCGGTGAATTCTCCTTCTGGCGCTGGCAGGCAGGTGAGGAGGTGACGCCGCCAGGATGGTGCGCAGCACCCTTTGTCTTGCAGATCAGCGGGGATTGGCAGGGCGCTGCCAAGGCATGGCAGGACCTCAATTGCCCCTATGAACAGGCGAGGGCCCTCGCCGATGGCGACCAGTCAGCACAAACGCAGGCGCTTGAGATGTTCGACCGGCTTGGTGCGGTGCCTGCGGCGGCGATATTGCGCCAGCGCATGCGCGATTCAGGTGCGCGGCGTATTCCGCGTGGTCGGCGCGCCACCACACTGCAGAACCCGCACGGACTTACCAATCGCGAAATGGGCATCCTCGGATGCCTGGTCGAGGGATTGAGCAATGCCGGGATCGGCGAACGGCTTCATATCTCGCCCAAGACCGTCGATCATCACGTGTCGTCGATATTGGCCAAGCTTCAGGTGAAGTCACGCGCGCAAGCAACGGCGGAAGCCATGGCGCAAGGCCTCGTCGCTCAAAATAGGGAGGCCGCGGCGCCAAAATAGGGAGGCTTCCCGATGTTCTAGCCAAGGACCGCTTCTAAGGTGCCGGCGTCCAACTTCAAGGAGTCGCTCATGCCACGCTATGTCATCGAAAGAAGCTTTCCGAACGGTCTCGAGATCCCGATGAACTCCAAGGGTGCGGAAGGCACTCTTAAGGTCGTCGCCCGCAATGCCGATGAAGGCGTCTTCTGGGTCCATTCCTATGTCACCCAGGACAAGAAGAAGACCTTTTGCGTCTATGACGGCCCGACACCGGAAGCGATCCGCAAGGTCGCCGAACGCAACGGCCTGCCGGTCGACCGCATCAGCGAAGTTCGCGTGCTCGATCCCTATTTCTATCTATGACCGATCTGTGCAATTCCCCTTCTGATGATTGCAATCAGGAGGGGAAGGCAGACGCCCCGGCAGTCGCCGTCATGCGCCCAGCGCGGCGACTGTTGCGGGCGGCTGCGGCCTGGCTCACGAAGTCGCGCGGCCGACGCCATCTCGGCCAACTCCACCGGTTGAACGATCACATGCTGAGAGATATCGGCCTGTCGCTCAGGGAGGACGACTACGAGGTTCCCCACAGATTTGTCGCGCGGCGGGAAGTCGAAATGGAGTGAGACCGGTGATGCCGGTCTCACCCGGGCGTACAGATTGGCCGCTTCTTTACTTCGTTGTGTTCCGCGGATCTGACGTAGGCATGGCTTCATTGTCCTGCTTGTGCCCGCTATTCGGAACCAGAACCAGAAGAGGCTTGGCGACCGCAGGCATGATGTAGACCACTGTCATCGCAATATCCTTCAAAGCGTCAATTTGCTGATAAGATCGGCACATGCCCGTGCGACTTCAGGGTTGGACTCAGTGCTTCCAGGCATTGTCGCCCAGCCGGCCTTCTCTACGAATGACCTTTGATCCCAGGAACTGATCTTCTTCAATTCCTCCTGCTTCGCCGTCGCATCGCCGGCCGATTTGAACTGGACGACGCAAATGGGCGCCAGGGCCGCAACGACTGCGGATGAGGCGCGTTGTTCGGCTTTCGCTTCTGCGGTGCCGCCGGTTACCCAGCCGCCCCAGCTGAAACCGATGATCGCCAGAAGGATCGCTCCACCTGCCGCTCCCCATAAAGCCGGCGTCAAGGATGATGATACTTTCATGGTCATGGCCTTTCACTATGATAAAGGGCGTCGCCGGCTGCGCTATTACAGCCGGAAAAATGTTGTGCCTACGCGAAGAAGTGCGAGGCATCGTTTCGCTGCACGGACTAATTCAGTATTGATAGCGGGGTAGAATCGGTGCTGTCGGAAAGATGGAGCCCGCTATTCTGTAACGGTTGCGCTGCGGTGGATCTGTTACGATGCACTCAACTTCATTCTCGACCCGGAACCGCCTCATGAACAGGTTCTCGTATCTTCGAGCGAGGATCGTGTAAAAAACTGAGATGAGCCTCATGATAGCCTCCGTTGCCGTAAAGGCGGGAGCAGCTATCTCTCTGTCATCAGCAATTGCCAAAAGCTCGAAACTGACGATGCGATGCTATATGCGCCCTTATCGCGCGAACACCTAGCGAATTCTTTGGCTTGTAACTTCGTCGACAGTCATCATATCTGCTGATACTGCGGCAAACGCAGTCGGAACACTTGCAATGGAAAATCGAATTCGGCACTTCACCTATGCCTTCCCGACACCGTTTCAGCTCACCGGTATGGATGAGATTTGCGCCGCGGGCGACTATGAGGTTACCACCGAAGATGAGTCGATCGGTAATTTCGTGCTGCCCGCCTACCGGCGCATTTCGACGACCATCTATATTCCGCCGCCGGCCGGCCGGCCGGGCATTGGACAGGTCGTCCAGATCGATCCCAACCAGTTGACCGGACACGTGCTCAAGCCATCCTAGAGCATCGAGTTATGTCTGGCGCGCCTCCCGCGCATCGAGCGATGGCGGTGGCTCGGCTTCGGCTTCGCTCTTCGGCCCGACCAGGAAAAGTCCGGCGGCCATGAACACCAGAGACGCCCATATCCACGCATTGAGGCTCTCGCCCAGCAGCACTATGCTCCATCCGATACCGGCAACCGTAGTGAAATAGGCGGCCTGGCCGGTGAAGACCGAGCCCAGATTGTTGATGAGATAGAGAAAAAGGACATTGGCGGAAAGCGAGGCCGCTGCGATCAGGAAGACGGTCAGTTCCAGCGCACCGGGCTTGGCGCTCGGATATATCATTTGGTCAGTAGCAAGCGCGATCGGCAGGAGAATGACGGCGGCGAGCAACTGCATCATCCCCACTGTCGTGACCGTCGGGATGTTTTCCGGCCGCTTCGCGGCCAGCATGATGCCTTCCGCCGCATAGCAGGTTGGGATCGCAAGCGCCACGATCGTCCACAGCAGGCCTCCGGGACTTGCGCCGGTAAACTTGTCATAGAGTATGACCAGGACACCACCGAGGCCGAGCAACAGACCGGCGAAGCGCGACAAGCTCGGCTGCTCGACCCGCATGAGGGCCGCAAACGCAAAGGCGAGGAATCCTTCCAGAACGATGATGATGGAGATGATGCTCGCCTCGAGCGCCAAGAAGCGCATAGGCAAGGAAATAGCCCCAGGGGATTTCACGGGGCTTCGGCACGGTGCCCTTGGCCACCGACCACGCTATGCAGCAAACACCGCTCAGCAAGCTGACCCAGAAGGCCATCCCAAAGGGATGGGCCTCGAGCCCCGAGGCCATGCGCGAGAGCGGCGCGACCAGACCCCAGATGATGCCGAGGACGATCAGTCCGAAGCCGCCTCTCAGCGTCTTGATCGACTGCCTGAGGCGCCGTTCCCGCTCATAGACCTTCTGCGCCGCATCGGCGAAGACTCTTGCAAGATCGCCCAGCGCGTCGTGTCGCTGTGAGATTTCGCCAAGGCCGAGCTTGGAAGGATTATAGTTGCCGATCTTGAGGATTTGGGCCGCGCGTGCGAGCTTCTGAACCTGCTTCAGATAGTCCACCTCGGCGTCGCGGACATATTTCTTTTCCAGCAAAGTATTGACGCGCGCCCGGAAGATCACCGCGTCGAAACTCTTGGGCAGGAAGTCCTCAGCCCCGAGCTCGATCGCCTTGACCGCACTCCCGGTGTCATCGAGCGAGGAAATCACGATGACCGGTATGTCCCGCAACGCCGGATCCGATTTCATCGCCCGCAGGACATCGAAACCGTCCATCTCGGGCATCACGACATCGAGGAGGACCGCATCGACCGGATTGGCCCTCATATACTCAAGGCCCTCGCCGCCGCTTCCTACCGAATGACATTGGTGGCCGAGCGCGGTTGCGGCGGCTGCCAGCTTGAGCCGCATGGTGCGCGTATCATCGACGACCAGTATCCGTCCCTTCCGGCTCATGGAATTTCCCCGTTCATTTCAGCGCCGATATAGGCCGCAAGCTCTTCCTTGAGCGCGATGCAGCCTTGAGCGATCTGCTGCGAGCAGGCGACGGCATTGGAAACCGACCCCTGCTTGCTTCTGAGCTCGATATCGGCACAGAGCGCCGCGAGCCTGGCATCTCCGAAATCCCGCGCACTGGATTTGATCGTGTGGGCGGCACGGCCCAGCGTGTCGAGCCTGCCATCCCTCGCCGCGGAGAGAATCGATTCCGCCAGAGGCTCGGCTTCGTCAATGAAGCTTTGCAGAATCTCGGCCAACACGGCCTTGTCGCCACCGATGACCTCTTTCATGCGTTCGAGCGCCTGACGTGAGATGCTCATAGGGCGCTCCCTTTTTCTCTCCGCGCGGCGTTGGCCCGCCAGCTGGTGCGCAGGGCGCCGACGAGTTCGGCGAGTTCGATAGGCTTGCTCACATAATTGTCCATGCCCGCTTTGAGATAGGTCTCTCGGTCGCCGGCTATGGCGTTCGCGGTGAGCGCGACGAAGTAAGGCTGCGCCACCTCCGAGCGCAGGCTGCGGATGATCTTCATCGCCTCGATGCCATCCATTTCCGGCATCTCGATATCCATGAGAATGGTGTCGAATGATGACGTGGCCGTCATGTCGACGGCTTCGCGGCCGCTCGTCGCCAGTTGCGGCGCGTAACCGAGCTTCTTGAGCAGCGCCGAGCAGAATTTGCGGTTGGTCGGGTGGTCGTCGACCACGAGGATGCTGAGCGGGCATTCTTCCGCGAGCTTGCCGTCAAGATCGATCGGCGGCCTCGCGGCAGCCGGTGCCGCAACCTTGGGAACGGACAGGATGGCCGCCGTGATGGACTGGAGGAGGGCCGACGGCTTGATCGGCTTGTTCAGGATGTCGGCGAAGAGCTTGGCTCCCGCCATCTGCATGATCTGGGCGCGGCTCATATGGAGGGAGCTGAAGAGGATGAGCGGGAGCGAGCGGCACTGAGGCAGGTCGTGGATCCGCTTGGCGACGTCGATCCCAGTCAGATGCGGCATCTGCATGTCGAGGATGACCACATCCGGAGGCGTGCTGTTTTGCAGGGCGGACAGCGCTTCCTCGCCACCGGTAACGAGTGCCGGCACCATGCCGAAGGATTTTGTATGAAGCTCGAGGACCCGGCGGTTCGTCGCGTTGTCGTCGACGACCAGAACGCGCTTGCCTTTCAGACTGTCGGTGTCGAGAGCAGCGACTCCCGTATCCACCCATTCCACCTTTATCGTGAATTCGAACTCCGCCCCACGGCCAGGCTCGGAGCGCACCGTGACATCGCCGCCCAGCATCTCGACAAGGCGCTTGGATATAGCGAGACCGAGGCCCGTTCCCCCATAGCGGCGCGAGGTTGAGGTGTCGACCTGACTGAAGGATCGGAACAGCATCCCTAGACGGTCTTTGGGTATGCCGATGCCCGTATCGGTGACGGTGAACCGGACAAGGTCGCTGTTGGTGCTATCGCGCATCACTTTCAGGAAGACCTCGCCCTTTTCCGTGAACTTTACCGCGTTGTTGAGGAGATTGAGCAGGACCTGGCGCAGGCGCGTGGGGTCCGACACGACGTGATGCGGCAATTCCGGGTCAATCCAGTAGATGAGCTCGAGATTCTTCTCGGCGGCGCGCGATGAGACGAGATCGAGGGACTCCTCGACGCATTGGTCGAGATGGAACGGAATGGTTTCGATATCGAGCCTGCCGGCCTCGATCTTGGAAAGATCGAGAATGTCGTTGATGATCGAGAGCAAGCCTGCGGCACTGCGGGCGATCGTGTCGCAATACTCGGTCTGCTCGGCATCGAGCCTTGTGGCGGAGAGCAGATGCGTCATGCCAATGATGCCGTTCATCGGCGTGCGGATCTCGTGGCTCATGGTCGCCAGGAACGTGCTCTTCGTCGCATTCGCCGTTTCGGCGTTTTCTTTCGCGGCGATGAGTGATCTCTCGAGGTCCCGCAGCTTGTCCACGTCATCGGTCGTGATCTTGAGCAGGCGCTGGGTTTCGTCGAACAGGCGGGCTCTTTCAAGCGCGACACTTGCGGCATTGACGATGGTGGTCAAAAGCGTGATGTCGGATTCCACAAAGGCGTTTTCGCGGTCGAGATTCTGCAGTGAGATCACGCCGCGGCATTTGCCTTCGAAAATCAGGGGCACGAAGAGGCAGGATTTCGGTGGTTCGCCCTGGCGCACCGGGGGATTTCCATACTTCTCCCGCGCGGCATCCATGTTGCCGGAAAGGAGCAGAGGCTGGCTTGTCTCCATCACATGTCTGCGGTAGCCGATCAGCGGCATGGGGTTGTCGGGATAGTGAACGCCACGCTCGATCGTGTAGGGGAAATGCAGAAGTTGCTCTTGTTCATCCAGGAGCCCTATGTCGAGTACCTGGGTGTCGAAGACTTCGTGGATCTTCTCACCGATGACGGTATAGATTCCCTGGGCTTCCAATCCTGAAGCGAGCGCTTCCTGTAGTCCATTGACATAGCCGAGCTCCGCGTTGCGCGCCTTGGTTTCCCGCAAGAGCTCCTGAGTCTCGTCGAAGAGGCGGGCATTCTCTATGGCGACCGCGATGTTCGTGCTCAATATCTGGAGAAGGCGCTGATGATGCTCGTTGAAGACATTGCGCTGGTACGATTGCACGCTGATCACGCCAAGTGTCTTCTCATTTGCAATGAGCGGCACACCCAGATAGGATTCCGCCTTCTCGTCTTCGGAATCCACGATCGCCCCAAGTTCTTTGGCTTGCGCCCAGGATCCCAGAAGCAACGGTTGGCCTGATCGAATGATCCTGGATGTCAGCCCCTCACCCAAGGCGAACGGCTCGACAATCTGGTAATCCCGGTAATGCGAATAAGGGACGCTGATCATCCCGGACTTGTCATCATAAAGGAGGATTTCGGTGGCCTCGGCATTAAAGATCTCGCGCATCTTGTCCCCGACGATGCGTGTCAGCGATTGGGCATTCAGCGACTTTGTCATCGCATCGCTGAGGCTCACCAGGATGGTGAGCTCATGGGCGCGTTTGTCCTTCGCCTTCATCAGGCGTTCGGATTCCTCGAGCACCTCCTTGACGCGCGTCTCCTGCGCGCGCAACGAGGTCTCGGCTATCTTCTGGTCGGTGAGGTCGATCAGCGCGCCGACATTGCGGGCAACGCGGCCGCTGGCGTTCTTCACATATTCTCCAGCTGCCCTGCCATATCTCAGGGTCCCGTCTCTGGCGCGGATCGAAAAATCGATCGTGTAGGACGCGCCGGTCACGCGACATCTGGCCCTCGTTTCGAGATAGCGCTGCCTGTCGTCGCCGAGCATGTCGGCGGCGATCTTCTCTGTGCTGCTGAATTGAGTGAGACATTCTTCGACCGTCAGCCCATGGATGCGGGCGACTTCCTCTGAGACATAGATGGGTTTGTCCTCCAATTCGTCCCAAATGAAGAAGCCGATCCTGGCGAGCTTTCCGAAGCTGCGCAGGAGGATGCTCTGGTCATCGCAGAGCTTCTGCAGTGCAACACGATCCTGAAGGTCCCCACTGTCTATTTCCATGGAATGGCGTCATTCTTCCGGTTGGCCAGCGGGGCCAGGCGACCCACGTGACACAATTAAGAGTTGTATTTATCTCAGATGCAAGGGGCACCAGACGGTGCCCGATCCTTCAATTGAGGGACCGATTGTATTTGATCTTGCGTCAGATTTTGGAAACCTTGGCACATAATGCCCCGTGACAGTTCCCAGGTAAGCCTGAAGCTGCTTCTCTTTGGGGGTTTCCGCATCCAGGATGTCGAGGGTAAGCCAGTTGAGCTGACCGGCCGGAAAGGCCCTGCGATCATTGCCTATCTCGCCCGATGTCCCGGGATGACCGCGACACGGGAGAGGCTGGCCGATCTCTTGTGGAACGACAGCGACAGTGAGCATTCCAGAAACAGCCTGAGGCAGGCCTTGAGCGTGCTTCGCCACGATCTATCGGCTATTGGCGCCGATATCCTGCACAGCAACAAGGAGATGCTTGGCCTGCGCTCAGGATCGATCATGAGCGATGTGCAGGTCCTCGAAACGGCTTTGTCGGCCCGTTCGGGCGGACAGCTTGAGGAAGCAATCTCCGTTTACACCGGGCCGTTTCTGGACGGTTTCTTCTCGGGCAGCAGCGCCTTCGAAGATTGGGCTGCCGCCGAGCGCGAGAAATTCCTCACTCTCGCCATAGGCTCGCTCGAAAGGCTGGCTCGGCTGGTGGATGTTGAAAAGGGACTTACCTTGGCCCGGCGCCTCCTCGTAATGGAGCCGACGCGCGAAGCATCATACCGGCTGGAAATGGAATTGCTCGCCGTGAGCGGCCAGCGCGATCGGGCGATCCGGACCTTCGAAGCTTGCCGGGCCATGCTGCAAAAGGAGTTCGGCGTCGATGTCAGCCCGGAGACGAAGAGGCTGTGGCAGTCCTTGCTGGTTGGGCCAGACCCCGAGATTTTCTCCTCCGCACCGCGGCGAATAAGTGGCGACCCCGGCAGCGGGAAGAAGCCGTCCGTCGGCGTGCTAGGCTTCGTGAACCTCACGACCGAGCCCCGTGAGAACTATTTCGCAAAAGGACTGGTTCAGGACATCACCACCGCTCTTTCGCAACGGCGTGACTATGTGACCGTCGCGGAGCTCCCGACGCTCACGACCGAGACCGGAAGCCTCGATGTCCGCCGGATAGCGGCAACCTATAATGTTCAGTATTTGTTGAATGGCAGCGTGCAGCGGGTCGCCGACGATCTGAGGGTCAACGTCCAGCTCATCGATAGCGGTAACGGCCATAGTGTGTGGGCTCAGCGTTTCGACGGCCGGGCGCAGGAAAGCCTTGAGTTTCAGGATCGCATCGCGCAGTCGGTCATGATCGCTCTCGGCATAGAATTGCAACTGACCAGTTGGAAAGTGCGCGACAAGAGCCCTCCCGGGGGCCCCGAGGTGCGCCGCCTGGTCAATCAGGCGCTGACGAAATACTACGAAATGACCAAGGCATCCGTGCAAACCGCCAAGAGCCTTGCGGAACAGGCCCTGGCGCTCGAGCCCGATAATCCCCGCGCGATGCGGACCTTGTCGGTCACTATCTCGGTAGGCGTGGCCTTTGGCACGCTGCCTAACACGCAGGAGCATATCGACAGAGCCGTGTCACTTGCTGAAGGTGCCGTCAAGGCAGTGCCGGATGACGAGATGGCGCGCTGTTTTCTTGCCTTCGCCCTTTCAACCGCTGGGCGCATCGAAGAAGCTATTGCGGAATTGCGCCATGCGATCGCCCTCAATCCCGATTATGCAAATGCCCACGGCGACCTCGCGGTTCTCTACGCGCTCAAGGGCCAAACCGAACAGGCTCTGCACGAAGCAAGCGAGGCCCTCAGGCTGGGTCCTCTCGACTCAACCGAATTCTGGCGCCATCACAGCATCGTCGTCGCCAAATTCGCCAACGGAGACGATCATGAAGCGTTGGAGGTCGCGCGCAAGGTGGTGCGCATGAGGCCGGGTTTTGTTCCCGGCGCGCTTTACTGGGCGGCGGCCGCCATGGCCACAGGCAATAGTGAGGAAGCGTCCCGGGCGATTCATTACTGTCTTTCCCAGATACCGGATCTCAGCCTGCGCAATGTGTCGCCTGGCTTCGTGCCGCGCTATGTGAATGACGATCATCACCACCGCTTCCTCGCCATGCTGTCGCAGGCAGGCCTTCCGGCCCAGTAGACGGCTCGCTACGGCTTGGGTCCCGGCGGATCGCCGCCTGGAATTGGCGAAGGCCGCGGCGGTTCGGGGCTCGGCATCGGCCGAGGTTCGTTAGGTGGTGTTCCCTGAGGTTTCGGATGACTCATCGAAAGGCCTCCTCATCCGGGAAATATGGGTGCCAATCACGCCTCGAATAAGGCTTTGGTCAGCGGCGATTCCGGATCTGTCAGGCCTTCGATCACATTGAAATGGTGGCGGTTGTCTTCCATGACACAATCTGTCGCCGCACCGAGCCCCCGCCAGGCATTGGCGAGGAGCGCATTCTGGCGGATGAATTCGGCCCGCTCGGCGGCACCGACCCAGCAAGTGAGCCGGGCGCCCGGCGCAGGATCGAGCAAGGGAGGACTTTCGGCCCGCGCTTCCGCCTCATCGAGCTTGAGCGTCGCATTCATCGCCGTCTTCATCATCGGGCGCAGATCATGCACGCCGGAGATCGACACGACATGAGTGATGCGGCGGCGCACATCTTCCGGCAGGACAGTCGGCTGTGCAATCATGCGAGAAACAAGATGCCCGCCGGCGGAATGGCCGGCCAGATAAAGCTGCCCCTCGACCTCCTTTGCAGCGAAGGTGATCGCGGCACCGATCTCGCGCACAATGCCGCCAATGCGGATATCCGGGCACAACGTATAGGACGGCAGGGCTACGGCGAAGCCACGCTCGAGCGCGCCACGGGCGAGATGCGACCACGAGGATTTGTCGAAGCCCATCCAGTAGCCGCCATGGGCGAAGACGAAGAGCCCCTGAGGGGTGGCGCGCGGTAGGAAGAGATCGAGCCTGTTGCGCGGAAGCGGGCCGTAAGGAAGATCGAGCCGGACGCTGCCCATGCTGGCGATCGCCTCGCGAAAGGACTTGGCCGCTTCAGCCCAGCGCGCCGGATAGGATTCGCCCTGGGCGATATGAGCGCCATTCGTATAGGCATCGTCCCAATCTTCCATGGCCGGGAATATCATCGGGTCCTCTTACACATGCGAAGGCATGATGCGCGCCGTGAACAGCGGAACCAGCGCTTCCTGCACACCCGTCAGGCAGATCTGCACCCCGATGCACAAAAGCAGGAAGGCCGACATGCGTGTCACCACCCGTGAGCCCGCCTGGCCCAACAGCGATACTACGCGGTCCGCCGAGGCATAAAACAGTCCAATGGTCAGAGCGACAGCAAGGGCGGCCCCCGACATGCCGGTGAAGAACGGGATGAGGTCGATTGTGTTCTTGGGTTGACTGGCGCTCAGTGCGATGGCGACCGAGATGGTGCCGGGTCCGGTGGTGAGCGGCATGGTGAGCGGGAAGAACGCATCATCGCTGGTGCCGCGCGCCGTGGACGCCTGCTCCTGCTTGCGTCCCTCATTCTGTTCGGGCGCCGACAGCATCTCCCAGGCCCTGACCGCGACGACAAGCCCGCCGGCAACCCTGAGCGCGCTCAAGGAGACGCCGAAGAAGCCGATGAGTGTCGCGCCCACCCACAGAGAGGCGAGCATGACGCCGAGCGAATAGGCGGCCACCCGCCAGGCCAATGCGGTTCGCTCGGCCCGGCTGCGATCGGCCGTCACCTGGTGATAGATCAATGCTATGCCAATGGGGTTGACGATTGAAAACAGCGCCGGGAAGGCGATCAGAAAACTGTTGATCGTGCTGCTCAGAACCCACATGCCGGGGAGAATAGAGATGAATTCGCGCAGACTGACAAGCCCAGGTTTCAAGCGGCCTTGCACGAAGCTTCCGGCTGGAATCTGGGCCTCTTCAGCGCAAGTCGCCAGGCATAGCCGCCCTTGATGGCGACAAATTCGACGGATGCCCCATCCTGCCGCGCCAATTGCTCGACCACTTCCCGCAGATACGCGCGCGGTTTGACATGGAACCTGGCAAGCCATGATCGCAAGGCCGAGCGGAAAATCAGCGGCAGGCTTTCCTGCTGGCCGAAATCGACGATATGCAATTCACCGCCCGGGGCCAGCATCCTGTTTGCCGCGGCGAGTACCGCCTGCCAGGAGGGGATCATCGACAGCGCATAGGAAATGAAGATGCGATCGAAACTCGCTTGCCCAAACAAGTCCTGCGGATCGAAGGCGGCGGCGTCCGCTTTCGCATAGATGATATGCTTGCCGGCGGAGTTCCCTCGCGCGGTGATCAGCATCTCTTCCGAGATATCGAGGCCGAAGAGACGCGCCTCTTTGTAGCGCCGGCGGACGGCGAGGAGATTGCGTCCGGTGCCGCAGCCGATCTCGAGGACCGTACCTTGCCGGGGCGGGGCGAGCGCCTCGATCAGCTGATCGCGTCCGATAAGATAATATTTGCGGGTCGCGTCATAGAAATGCCGCTGGTGACGATAGATGCTGTCCATCAGATCGCCATGGCGAACATCCATGATCAGACGGCGGGCTTGAGCTGGTAGAGATGGAAGCCGCCATAGATGGCGGAGCGGTCCATGAAGCCCAGGATGCGCGAGCGCTCGGCTTCATAACTCCACCGGTCAAGTATACCGGCCTTCACCCGGCCGGGCAGGATCGAAGCTTCACCGGCGGTGCGGAAGATGACCCGGGCACCGGATCGCGCCGTGCGGGTGATCTCGCTCCACAGATCGTTGAGCTGATCATCGCTCATCCAGTCCTGCGCATCGAGCAGGACATAGCGGTCGAGGCTTTCCGCTGGATGCGCCTTGAGACAGGCGGTGAATGAGCCGAGGAACGGCGTAATCCGTTCGGCGCCGCGCTTGACGGTGCTGAACTGGTCGCGCTGCAGATAGGGCGGCAGAGCAGCGGTCTCGCCCGTATCGTAGCGGCGCGCGAAAGCCTGCCAGGCGAAGTAGTTCTCGTTGAGCGGAAAGTCGCAGGCGAGCTTGCGCAGCCGCTCGATGAGCACTTCCGCCATCGACCGGCCGCCGGCCAGCTTCTCATATTGCGCCGGTGGAATGCCGAGACCGTAAAGCGAGAGCCGGCGCCCGGTGAGCCAGCGCACCAGGCGCTTGTCGAAGATCGGCGCGATGTGATCGTCAAAGAAGATTCGCTGTTCGGCGAGATCGGACATGTTGATGATGGTCTCGGGGCGGACCCCATAGAGGCGCGCCACCAGATGGGCGACGCCGATGAACCGGCCGAGCAGGCCATGGCGGTAGAAACGCCGCGCAAACATGTCGATGCGCCGCCGTCCATTGAGCGTCTTCTTGTCCCAGTAGCGTTGCGTATCGGCATCGAGATGGGGCTTGAGCCAGGTCTTATAGGCGGCCGTATTGGCGTGGCTGTCGGCATCGGCGAAGAATCGCCGGAACTGCTCATAGACGGGCAGATGCCGCGCCGCCGCGAGCTTCAGTTGGGTAAGCGCGATATGGGCCGGATTGAGATCGACGGCGATGAGGCTCTCAGGTGATGCGGTCATATAGGAGAGCGCATTGCAGCCGCCGGAAGCGATGGTGATCACGCGATGATCGCTCGAAAGTTCCATGGCTGCGAGATCGACGAGTGGATCTTCCCAGATCTGCGGATAGACCAGCCCGCCAAAGGCCATGGTGAACAGCCGCTCCAGCAGGCCATTGAAGGAGACGGCCCGGTGCTGATGTACTGCCGCCTTGAGGGCGTCCGCGGAAGAAAGCTCGCTGTCGGCGGTTATGGTAGTCATCGCTGATTCGCTCCGTCATTCTCCGATCGCGAAGCGTATGCTGCGTTTCCATGACTGGCATATGACAAGAGAGTCACGAACGTCCCCTACCCTCACCCCAAGGTGCCCGCCGAGGGCGGGCCTCGAAGAGTCTGTTGCAGCAATCTCGCTTTACCCTGATGGATGGTCGTTGCTTATGTGGAGCCATCAGATTCGAAATAGATACCCCTGTCCAAACTTGCGTGAACTGCCATTGCGAAAGTTGCCGACGGCAATGTTCGGCACCGATGACGACATACATAGGCGTGCTGGACACCCAATGGAGATGGACTGGAGAAGCACCCAAGGTCTACAAATCATCTCCCGGAGTCGAAAGAACATTCTGCGGAAACTGCGGCACACCTCTTTCGTTTCGGTCGGAGAAAATGTCGGGTGTAATGCATCTATTTGTGGCGGCGCTGGATGAACCAGAAAAATTCAAACCGACGCTTCACGCTGCCTATGAGGAAAGGCTTCCTTGGTTGAAACTCGCGGACGATTTGCCGACATGTATCGGGCCCGATTACACAAAAGGTTAATCGAGGCCCGATCCAAAGCTATCGAAATCCATTAAAACCGTGTCTAGCTGAGAAGTTTCCGGACCGCCTCTTTCCAGCCGCCATACTTCGCTTCCCTGAGCTCCGGCGGCATTTTCGGCGTGAAGCGTCTTTCGAGTTTCCAGCCCTTGGCCAATTCTTCCGGAGGCGGGCACAGGCCTTGTGCCAGGCCGGCGAGATAGGCCGCGCCGACTGCGGTGGTTTCCAGAACCTTCGGGCGGTCGACCGGCGCATCGAGAATGTCGGCGAGATACTGCATCGTCCAGTCGGAGGCGACCATGCCGCCATCGACGCGCAGGATGGTGCTCCCCTTGCCGCCCCAATCGCCCTGCATGGCTTCCAGCAGATCGCGCGTCTGGTAGCAGACGGCTTCGAGCGCCGCGCGGGCCAGTTCCGCAGGACCGGTGGCGCGCGTCAGGCCGAACAGCGCGCCTCGCGCTTCCGGCTTCCAATAGGGGGCGCCCAGGCCGACAAAGGCCGGGATGAGATAAACCTGCTGCGCCTTGTCGGCAGCCTCCGCCAGTTCACCTGTCCGCTGCGCGCTATCGATGATCTTGAGGCCATCACGCAGCCATTGCACCGCAGCGCCTGCGATGAAGATGGCACCTTCCAGCGCATAGGTTCGCTGGCCGTTCAATTGATAGGCGATCGTCGTCAGGAGACGGTTGCGCGAGGTGACCGGCGAAGGACCGGTATTGAGCAGCGCGAAACATCCCGTGCCATAGGTCGACTTGATCATCCCTGGGCTGAAGCAGGCCTGCCCGACAGTTGCCGCCTGCTGGTCGCCGGCAATGCCCTTGATCGGAATGGAGCGTCCGAACAGCGCGGCTTCCGTTGCGCTGAAGTCACCCGAGGAATCCCGCACCTCCGGCAGCAGGGATTTGGGCACGCGTAAGAGGCGGCAGAGCTCATCATCCCAGTTGCCGCGATGGATATCGTAGAGAAGCGTTCGCGACGCATTGGTCGCATCCGTTGCATGAACCTTGCCGCC
>VAZZ01000513.1 GCA_005884715.1 Alphaproteobacteria bacterium
CCAGGAAGGCGACGGCAAAGGCGCCCCCGGCAAGCAAGCCGTTCCGCACGCCGTCAAACTCGCCGTAGCGCACGGAAACCCTTGCCCACTGCATGGCAAGGCTGCTCAGGACCAGGAGGCCCGTGTTCACCCACAAGAGCCACAGCGGCGGCGTAGGGCGCCAGTCCTCGAACTGCATCCGGGTGCCATAAGCCATGATGAGAAGCGCGAACAGAACCGTGACCACGGCAATAAACATGCGCAAGGCCACCGTCGCGGCCGGCAATCGGAATGTGCCTCCGGCGTGAAGGTCATCGATCATGGCCTGTGCCGGGACCCAGGGTTTTTCTGTCAGCTGGCGGATGATGCTCATGGCCTTGCCGGGGCGTGCAATGCTTCGTCGGCCCTGAAGGTGGCGACCTGATCGGGCGGAAGGTTTTGCGGCAGGAAGTCCTGAGCGGCACCCGGCACGCTGTAATCGTAAGCCCAGCGATAGACCACCGGCAGCTCCTTGCCCCAGTTGCCGTGCCGGGGCGGCATGTGCGGCGTTTGCCACTCGAGCGTGGTGGCCCGCCAGGGGTTGCGTTCGGCCCGCTTGCCCTTGAACAGGCTCCACGCCAGGTTGAAGATGAACACCACCTGCGCGAAGCCCACGATCAGGGCCGCCACGGAGATGAACTCATTCAGCGTATGGGCGGATGGCGGGATGAATGCCGTGTCTCCCAGCTCGTAATAGCGGCGCGGCACGCCAAGGAAGCCCAGATAGTGCATGGGGAAGTAG
>VAZZ01000516.1 GCA_005884715.1 Alphaproteobacteria bacterium
TGATTTTGCCAAAATCACCCGCGACGTGGTCGAAAGTCTCTCGGGCCTCGCGGCCGAGCGCGACATCGACCTGGGCTACGAGGGAGCATTGTCGAGCCTGATGCTATTCGGACATGCCACATTGCTGCGTGAACTCGTCGTCAATCTGGTCGACAACGCCATCCATTATTCTCCTGGCGGTGGCGTGGTGACGGTGTCGCTTGTCCACTCGGGGGACTTCGTGACACTGCGCGTCGAGGACAATTGTCCCGGCATCCCGCCCGGCGAGCGCGAAAAGGTATTCGAGCGCTTCTACCGGACCCTCGCGGCGGGCTCGGAAGGCACAGGCCTTGGCCTTGCCATCGTGCGCGAAATCGTAGCCGCGCATGACGGCAGCGTCCAGCTGGCAGATCGTGAACCGCCGCCCGGACTTGCCGTCATCGTCCTCTTGCCGAAGGTAGACCCTCTCCCCGTGACGGCTACTGAGTTTCCTCGTGGTGCGGCCGCGGCCGCCAGCGCGCCAGGCGGTTCTCGACCAGTGTCATGAGGTATTCGGCCAACAGGGCCACCACCATGACGATGACGATCGCCGCATACATGCCGGCCGCGTCGAAGGAGCCCTTGGCGATGTTGATCAGAAGTCCGATGCCATAGCGCGAGCCGACGAATTCGCCGACGATGGCGCCGATGATGGCAAAGCCGAAACTCACATGCAGGCTGGCGAAGATCCAGCTCATCGCCGAGGGGATGATTACCGCCTTGGTGAGTTGCCAGTCGGAGGCGCCGAGAATGCGGGCATTGGCGATCATCGCCCGGTCGGCCTCGCGCACCCCCTGGAAGGCGTTGCTGAACACCACGAAGAACACCATGACAAAGGCCAGCGCCACCTTGGAGGCAAGACCGAGGCCAAGCAGCATGATGAAGATGGGCGCCAGAACCACGCGCGGCACGGAGTTGATGAGCTTGATGTAGATCGAGAACACGTCGGAGGCCATGCGGTTGCGGCCGAGAGCAATGCCGATGACGACGCCGGCGATCGAGCCGGTGAAGAAGCCGATGAGCGATTCTTCCATGGTGACCCAAAGGTGATACCACAGAGGACCTTCGGAAGTGCCTTCGGTGATCCAATCGATGAGACGGCCCAGGATCGTGCTCGGCATGGCGTAGAAAAACGGGTCGATCCAGTTGAAGCGGCCTGCCAATTCCCAGCTTCCAAGGAAGGCGACGAGGATGGCGGTTCGCCAGAAAATCACATTGCGGCGGTAGCGCGCCGCCGCTGCTGCCGCCGCCTGCTCGACGTCGCGGTCGGATGACAATGCCGCCACCACGTCTTCGCTCAGATTGACTACTGCCTGGGTCATGGTTTTTCCCTACGCCGCTTTGTTCATGCGCGCATAGCTCGCCTGCACTTCCGCCTTGAGATCGTCCCAGATCCGCCGCGACAGCTTGATGAAGGCTTCTTCGTAGCGGATATCCGCGACGACACGCGGCCGCGGCAGATCGACGTGGTAGACGGTTTTGACGGTAGCGGGTCCGGCGGTCAGCACATAGACCTTGTCGGCAAGCGCTATCGCCTCTTCCAGGTCGTGGGTCACGAATACCACGGACGCCTTGGCCGCCGACCACAGCTTCAGCAATTCCTCATGCATCACCACCCGCGTTTGCACGTCGAGGGCGGAGAACGGTTCGTCCATCAGCAGGATCTGCGGCTCGTTGATGAAGGTCTGGGCCAGCGCCACGCGCTTCCGCATGCCGCCCGAAAGCTGGTGCGGATAGTGATTTTCGAAGCCCTTGAGCCCCACGCGCGCCAGCCAATCGCGGGCTGCGTCATGGGCCTGCGCGGGCTTGCGGCCGCGGAACAGCGGGCCCGCCACGACATTGCCGATCACGTTGCGCCAAGGAAACAGCGCGTCGGTCTGGAACACAAAACCGATGCGTGGATCGATTCCCGTAACCGGGCCGCCCATGACGTTGACCTTGCCGGCGCTCGGCTTGAACAGGCCAGTCACCAGATTGAGCGTCGTCGACTTGCCGCAGCCGGTCGGCCCAACGACGGCGACGAATTCGCCGCGCGCCACCGTCATGGTGAAGTCGTGGAGCGCCGTCAGCGATCTTCCGTCCGGCGTCAGGAACCGGCGCGTCACATTGATCAGCTCTATGGCGGGAGCCGTTTCGGTACTTGTCATGGCGATGACCCGTTGAGGGAGCGG
>VAZZ01000080.1 GCA_005884715.1 Alphaproteobacteria bacterium
AGCCGTCACCCTCAATCCGGAAGGCGGCTTCGCCATCGGCACCAATGTGTCGCCGATCGGCATCATCATCGGCCAGCAGGGCCGGCGGTCATGCAACCAGCTTCGAAATTTGCAAGTGCGTCTCCTCGCCACGATGCATACGCCGCACGGTATTCACCGTCACATCTTTCCCGCTTGGCGTTCTCCGGAAACCGCGGTGGGGCGAAGCTCAAAGGGCGTGTATTCCACCGGACTAATGAACGAGTTCCTTTGGATCACTTGGTCCGGTTCGATATTAGGCCATTTGGACTCGCAGCCAGCCCAAGAAGTGGTAAAATGGCGGGGAGCTTTGCGAACAAGTTGACTTCCCCAAAATGGTGGACACCATGGTGGACACTTCTGATAAATTTTTATTCAAAAATCATTATAACCGTCTTGCGTCTCAATCCGTCCTCGGGTCGCTATCGGAATCAAACAAGCCGCTCAGAATATTCATAATAAGCGACGTTCGGCTTTGTCGTGAAGGACTTGCCCTCCTTCTTGCTCAACAGCGAAGCATTGAGGTCGCTGGCTCTGCGCCTGCCACTGTAGTTATTGGAGACATCGTCGCCTTACAGCCTGACATTGTTCTCTTGGATGCCGCGGTCGTCGATGTTCGTGCGCTCGTGAGAGGACTCTGTGACGTCATGCCGGACAGCAAGCTCGTCGCTTTTGCTATCCGCGAGGTCGACGAAGAAGTCATAGCCTGCGCCGAAGCCGGGATTGTAGCCTACGTCAAGCGGGAAAGCTCGTCAGAGGAAATGGTCGATATCCTCCATCAAGCGGCTCGCGGCGATTTCGCGTGTCCCCCCAAGCTGACCAATTCGCTTTTTCGATATATAGCCGCCGTGTCGGCAAAACAGCGCTTTCTGAACGATCCGGTCATGCCTGAACAGGATTTCGGCGACCTTGTGCTGACACGTCGCGAAAGAGAGATTATTCCGTTTATAGCGCAGGGTCTGACGAATAAGGAGATTGCCCGTTCTCTCGGCTTGGGACCGTCCACGATAAAGAATCATGTCCACAATATTCTCGAAAAACTGCAACTTCGTCGTCGGGGACAGATCGGCGCTCAAGCGCGAATAGACCAAAGCCACTGAACAAGTAACCGTCAGCCGACAATGCGCCTGGGCAGAAAATGATCCAGGCGGAAATCGTGATCAGACGGTCTGCCGCCCAATCAAACACAATTGTGACAATGGCGAACGATCATCCTCCTCCACCGGGAGCTCGCATTTGTCCCCCTAGGCTATCTCCTGATCCTTTGATCCATTCACACTTGGAAAGCTTGATGCAACAATTGGTCTGACACGAAAATGAGGGAAGCGATGAATATGAAGCCATTTCGTATTCTCCTTGCCTCGATGCCAGCCATCTTAATGGAAATGATTGTGCAGATCATTGGGAAAGAGCCGGATTTCATGATCGTTGGTGAGATCGCTGGGTGTTCTGACCTGACATCTGCCGTGCGACGCTACCAAGCTGACTTGTTGATTGTTGGGGAGTCCTCCTTGGCGGCGGTGGACGTCACGGCTGTCCTGTCATCGAATTATCCTACGAAGATAATTACGATCACGGAAAATGGCCATTGTGCAACGCTCAACGAGCTAAGACCGCATCGCGAAACTCTCGTGGACGTCTCGGCCGCCCGCCTCATTGCCGCCATTCGGACGGCGATCGGACCTGGGGAACTCAAGCCAAGCTTGCAATAAGGGAAACCGCACGATGGAAACAATCCGGTTGGCAACAGCAATGAGATCCCGCCCCATCGTCGGCGGCAGATAGGAAGCGGCAACCCCATGTGTGCTTGCGTCCAGGGACTTCAGGAGGAAAGAGGATGCTCCGCTTGTCTCCGCTAAGCTTGGAAGGCTTGCGACTGTGCGTCCGGCCAGAATTCGCCGCTATGCCTGCCGAGGACCTTGAGCAGATCGTTGAATCGTCAGTTTCCGCGGTGCCTCAGGGCATAGCCGAGGACTTCATGAAGCAGCTTGGTTCGTTGGGCAAAGCTGCGGGTCCAACGCTGCAGCGCGCAGCTCCGGATATGGCGCAAGGAGCTGCCACCGGCGCCTCGGTGGGAGGTCCATGGGGGGCCCTGATCGGTGCGGGCGCTGGACTGGCATCCTCAGCACTGAGTAAGCCGGCACGGCCCGCCGCATCTGCTCCCGCCGTAAGTCCATCGGCGACAAGGACGCCCGAGACGCCGGCGGCTGCTGCGCTGCCAACCGGCCAACCCGCGGCTGCAACGTTGGTGGGGCTCCTGCAGAATCCGGCCGTTCGGCAGGCGCTGCTCAGTCAGGTATTGGGCTCCTCTGGCAGCCAGCAGGTTGCCACTGCGACCGGAGCGAGCCTGCCGCGCGGTGCAATCAATAGCCTTTTGATGCAACTGCTTGCGAACGCTTCGGAGGGACTTCCAGAATCGGACTCGATTTCCGAACAGACTTACCTGCAGGGAGAAAGCGGCGAATACCTGATCGACCCGGCATCGCCGGAGCAGCAGGCGGCGCTTGTGCTTTCCCATCTCGAACCCGCTCGTGCAGCACGGCTGCAAACCGACGCCGGCGAATTCCTGGAATCGGCGGAATGGATGCTTGAAGAATTGGGCGACTCGGAAGCCGGGGAATGGCTGGAGTCTGAAGAGAGTACCGAAATGGTGCATTTCTACTGAGGTTGCCAGAACATGCAAATGGACTCTTTGGGAAAAGTGCTTCCGGCCATCGTGTTCCCCTATGTGCAGCAGTGGGCGGAACGTTCCGGCCTGCCTTTACTGGCGCAGCTTCTGGTCGACGAGCAATTTCGCTCGCTTCTTGAGAAATATGGGGACGAGATGGTGAGACATATG
Organism: Alphaproteobacteria bacterium; assembly: GCA_005884715.1. Classification (GTDB taxonomy): domain Bacteria; phylum Pseudomonadota; class Alphaproteobacteria; order Rhizobiales; family Aestuariivirgaceae; genus Taklimakanibacter. Next base: position 2,858 of record VAZZ01000080.1, read on the forward strand.
GCGCAAGGCGATCACACATCAGCCAACGGGAACGGTCACGCAAATGGAAGGGCGCCCAGTTTTCATGCTGAACCGTATGCTGGTGAAGCTGATGCGGATGCCGGCGACTTTGCGGACTTGCAGGGTCGCCTGCTGGCCATGCAAGCGCAACAAGAGGCACAGCAAGCCTTGTTCGAGTTATTGCGCTCCAGGATCCGGCCGCTCGCACTCGCCCTCGGCTGTTGTCCCGAATGCCTGGTGGGCGTGGATGGGTGCCCGAACTGTTGGGGGCAGAGCAAGGTCGCTCACTACCCACCCGATCACAGGTTACTCGAAGCACTGGTTGTGAGTCCACTGGCCGCGCGCGGAGTACCGATGGTCTTGAACGAAGGAAAAGTATCAAGCGCTAGAGAATCAACCGCAGTGAGAAAGAGGAGCAAACCATGGCCGAAGAAATGATGCTCGAGAATTTCCCT
>VAZZ01000514.1:0-1453 GCA_005884715.1 Alphaproteobacteria bacterium
CGCCGAGGATGGCGCGGTTTTGTCGGGCGGGAATTTCCACGCCGAGCCCGTCGCCTTCGCCGCCGATATCATCGCGCTTGCCGTGGCCGAAATGGGCTCGATCAGCGAGCGGCGCATCGCCGCCCTCATCGATCCGACGATCTCGCTCCTGCCGCCCTTCCTGATCCGCAATCCAGGCCTCAATTCCGGCTTCATGATCCCGCAATGCACAGCCGCCGCCTTGATGAGCGAGAACAAGCAGCTCTCGCATCCAGCCAGCGTCGACAGCGTGCCGACCTCGGCCAATCAGGAGGACCATGTCAGCATGGCGACCCACGGGGCGCGAAGACTTGCGCTGATGAATGCCAATCTCACCCGGATCATCGCCATCGAATTGCTGGCGGCGGCGGAAGGCATCGATTTCCGCCGCCCGCTGAAGTCGTCTGAGTCACTGGAAGCGGCCTATGCGCTCATCCGCGGCAAGGCCGCTTCGCGCGAGACCGACCGTGAGTTCGCCAGCGACATCGAGAGCATCGCCTCGATGGTGGAAGGCGGAACGTTCGAAGGTTTCGTTCCCAATCTCCTGAGCGAACTGGGCGTCGCCTAATTCATCTTGCGCTTCCTGAACTCCGCCACGTTGAACCTTGTGGCGCATCGCTTGCCGCAGAAACGCTGGCGGCCCGATTTCGAATGATCGGCGAAGATCTCCTCGCAGGGCTTCGATTCGCATCGATGCAAACGGTCAGGCCCCAATTCGGCGATGAGATCGGCAAGCGCGCGCGTGACAACAGCCTCGACATGCTGCACGGGCTTCAGATGCGGCGAAGGCACGAAAGCGACACGAAAGGATTGGCCATCCGCAACGGGTCTCGCGATCCATGGCCAGTGCATGAGCTTGTGATCGAGATAGAGGGTGAAGTCATCTAGCGCCAGTTCGCCCGACATGAAGCGGATGAGGGTCGAGCGCAGGTCATCGCGAAAGAGCTGCAGCCGCCTGGCGATCTTGCCCCAATCGAGATCCCAGTCCATCTCGCACCACTCGCTCAAGAAAACCCGGCAGTATTCGGGATTGGCGAGAAGATCGGTGATGGTGCGCATCGGGTCGTAAGTATTTACGAAAGCGAGCGCAAAGGCCGCCGGATCGTGATCGCTCCGCAGCCAGGCCGGGCCATGGTTTGTAATCTCGTTTTCCATCTTGCGAACTTATAAGATATGGCCGTAAGCGTCTATACCAATTATAGACATTACGTTGCGGTTTTCCACCTCGATGCGCTAGCTTGAGCGCAACAGGGACGTGCGGTGAGGAAACTCTACGAAGTGAGCGCGGGCGATGGTCCGCTTATTTTTTCGGTGCCGCATGCCGGCACGGACCTGCCGGCCGATGTCGCCGAAAAGCTCACATCCCATGCACGAACGCTTCCCGACACCGACTGGCATGTCGAGCAGCTTTATGACTTCGCGCCCGAACTCAGCA
>VAZZ01000514.1:1466-4357 GCA_005884715.1 Alphaproteobacteria bacterium
CCACCTGAGGATGAAAGCCTCTATCCCGGCCAAGCGACCACCGGTCTCTGCCCGCCGATCGAATTTGACGGCACGCCGATCTATCGCGATGGCAAAGAGGTTTCGGCCGATGAGCTGGCGCGCCGACGCGAGATCTATTGGCAGCCCTATCATGACGCCCTTGCCGCCCTGATCGCGCGGGTCAAGGAACGGCATGGCTATGCACTGCTCTTCGATTGCCATTCCATAGCCTCGCGCGTCCCGCGCTTGTTTGCCGGCACGCTTCCCGATCTCAATCTCGGCACGGTCAATGGCGCAAGCTGTGCCGGCGCTTTGCAGGACAAAATCGCGGCGGTAATGGAGGGAAGCGGCCTCACTCATATCGTGAATGGGCGTTTCATCGGAGGCCATATCACGCGCCACTATGGCAAGCTGTCCGAGAATATACATGCCGTGCAGATGGAAAAGGGCCAGGACTGTCACTTGATGGATGGCGGCTCGAACAGTCTCGATCCCGGCAAGGTCGCCAAGCTCAAGCCGGTCCTGCGCCGGATCGCCGAAGCCATGCTCGCATGGCGACCGTAATTCTCGATGGCCGGGCGCTCGATGCGGTGAGCGTCGAGAAAGTTGCGTTCGGCGAAAAGGTCGCGATCGACGAGAGCATGCGTCCGCTTCTCGAAAAGGGTCGGCGTATCGTCGAGCAACATCTCGCCAATGGCATTCCGGTCTATGGGCTCAATACCGGTCTTGGTGCGCGGGCCGGACAAATGCTTAGCACTGAAGCACTCGCGGAGTTCAGCCTGCGCATGGTGCGTGGCCGGGCGCAAGGATTGGGCCTGCCCCTGACCGCGCCCGAAGTCCGCGCCGTCATCGTCACCCGCCTCAACACTTTGCTCTCGGGCAGCGCCGGCGCGAGCCCGTCGCTTGCCGACTATCTTGTGCAAGTGCTCAACCTCAATATCGTGCCGGTCATGCCGCGCCATGCCTCGATCGGCGCCAGTGATCTCGTCGCCATGGCAGCGTTGCCCCATGCGCTCATTGGCGAAGGCGAGATCCTGGTCGATGGTGAGCGCAAGCCCGCCCGCGCTGCGCTAGCCAAAGCAGGATTGGCGCCGCTCGCTCTGGCACCCAAGGACGGGCACGTCCTGTGCGTCTCGACCGCCTTCTCGGTCGGGCTGGCAGCGCTGTCGGCGGCCCGCGCGCGCCGCGCTGTGACCTCTTTCCAGATCGCTGGCGCACTCTCCTTTATCGGCTTTCGCGGCAATACGACGCCTTTCGCCAAATCCGCGACCCGCATCCGGCCGCAACCCGGTGAAGTCGAAGCGGGCGACGAATTGCTGGCGCTCACCGATTTCGGGACATCCGGCAACAAGCCGCGACGTTTCCAGGATCCCTTGTCCTTCCGTTGCATGCCGCAAGTCCATGGTGCGGCCTATGCGGAAGCGGCACGTCTCGAGGCAGCTCTCGATGTCGAGCTCAATTCGGTCGCCGACAATCCGGTCGTCCTCCTCGATGAAGAGAAGATCATCGGCACCAGTAATTTCCATATGCCGCATCTCACGCTGGCGCTGGACGGCATGGCGCGGGCGCTGGCGCTCGCTGCGACCGATACGGTGTCGCGCATGGCGCGTCTGATGAGCCCCGGTTTCTCCGACCTGCCGCCGCTGCTCTCCTCGGAGAGCGCCGATCGTGCCGGTTTCGGCCCGCTGATGAAGCCCGCGGAAGCGCTGCGGGCAGAGATCATCCATCTCGCAACACCGGTGCCGATCCTGCCGAGCCATAATGCCGATGGGCAGGAGGATGCGGCAACCTTCTCGGCGCTTGCCGCCCAGAAACTCGGTGATCTTCTCGACCGCATCGATCTTCTCATCGCGCTCGAATTGCTGGCGGGCGCTCAGGCCGTCGATCTTGCAGGGCTTAAGGAATTGCCGCCAAGGCTGGCGCCGGTTCACGGGCGAATTGATCAAAACGGGCGAGCTTATCTCAATCGCCGCGTAGTATCTTTCCTTCTCCCATGGGGAGAAGGAGGGGCCCACGCGCCAGCGTGGGAGGATGAGGGGATAGGCTCTATCCGAATAGACCTTATCCCCTCACCCTGCCATTGCTGCGCAATGGCATCCCTCTCCCCTTGGGAGAGGGAGTTAAGCATAGACCAGCGTCTGGCCGATGCCGAGCTTCTTTGCTTTCTCCAACATGGCGGCACCGAGAGCGATGTCGGACAGCGACAGGCCGCGATGCCAGAACAGGATCGTTTCGCCATCATTCTCGCGGCCGGGCTTCTTGCCGGCGACGATTTCCGCGAGCTCGCCATGGACGCTCGCCTCGCTGATGAGGCCAGCATCGATATGCGGCCGGAGCGCGCCGAACTTGCCGGCGCGAAACTGGCTGAAATCATCGATGACGATCTTGTCCATGATCGAGGTCATGGTGAGTTCGAGCGCGCTCACCGTGCCATAGGGGATCACGCAGACGCCCTTTTTTATCCACGCCGTCTTGAATATCTCTTCGCGCGCCTCAAGCCGCGAGGCCTCGACCATGATGTCAGCAGCTTCAAGACAGCTCTGCCAGTCTTCCGTCACAGTGATCTTCTTGCCGAGATCGCGCTCGAGCGTTTGAGCGAAGGCTTCGCGGCTCTCCCGGCGGCGGGAATGGACGCGGATCTCATCGAAACCGAACAAATGGTCGAGCAGACGGATATTCCAATAGGACGTGCCGCGCGCCCCGACATGACCAAGACTCTTCGCGTTCTTGCGGGCGAGATATCGGGCGCCGAGCGCAGTCAAGGCGCCCGTGCGCATCTCGGTGATCGCTGTCGCATCGAGAATGGCGACTGGCATGCCGGTCCTTGGATCAAACAGATTGAGGAGCGCCATTTCGGAAGGCAGGCCGTTGCGCCAGTTGTCGACATAGTC
>VAZZ01000515.1 GCA_005884715.1 Alphaproteobacteria bacterium
AGCACATTGCAGCGCTTGCAAGTGGCGGATGATCCCGCAACGCTGCGGGGTTTCCGGTCGAGATGATGCGCAAGTAAGCAAAGCGACGGGATGCCGCCAGGCGTAAAAAACGAGGGCTGAACGACGATGGCTGACGATACGATCTTTCTGGGCAAGGCGGATAAGCGCCAGGACCTCTTCCTGCCCATGGCCAATCGTCACGGCCTCGTGACCGGCGCCACCGGCACCGGCAAGACCGTCACCTTGCAGATCATGGCCGAAGGTTTCTGCAAGGCGGGCGTCCCGGTCTTCGCCGCCGATGTGAAGGGCGACCTGTCGGGGATCTCTCAGGAAGGTGCCCCGCAGGATTTCCTCCTCGAACGGGCCAGGAAAGTCGGCTTCGACGATTATGGTTTCGAGGCGACGCCGACGATCTTCTGGGACCTGTTCGGCGAACAGGGCCATCCCATCCGCACCACCATTTCCGAAATGGGCCCGCTGCTCCTGTCGCGCCTCATGGGCCTCACCGATGCGCAGGAGGGTGCCCTCAACATCGCCTTCAAGATCGCCGATGAAGAGGGCCTTGCCCTTCTCGACCTCAAGGATCTGCGCTCGCTGCTTTCCGATCTCGCTGCCCGCGGCAAGGAATTGCGCACCGATTACGGCAATCTCAATGCGATGACCATCGGCTCGATCCAGCGCCGCCTCGTGGTGATCGAGGAGCAAGGCGGCGACAAGTTCTTCGGTGAGCCGGCACTCGACATCAAGGACCTGATGCGCACGACCCGCGACGGCCGCGGCTATATGAATATCCTCGCCGCCGACAGGCTGATGTCATCGCCGCAGCTTTATGCCACCTTCCTTCTGTGGCTCCTGTCCGAATTGTTCGAGGATCTCCCCGAAGTGGGCGATCCCGACAGGCCGAAGCTCGTCTTCTTCTTCGATGAGGCGCATCTGCTGTTCACCGATGCGCCCCCTGGCCTCTTGCAGAAGATCGACCAGACGGTGAAACTCATCCGCTCGAAAGGGGTGGGCGTCTATTTCGTCACCCAGAACCCGCTCGATATTCCCGAAAGCGTGCTCGCCCAGATGGGCAACCGCATCCAGCATGCGCTGCGCGCCTATACGCCGCGCGAGCAGAAGGCGGTGAAGACGGCGGCCGATACCTTTAGGCCCAATCCCAAATTCAAGACAGACAAGGCGATCACCGAGCTCGGCAAGGGCGAGGCGCTGGTCTCGGTGCTCGATCTCAAAGGTGTGCCGACCATGGTGGAGCGCACGCTGATCCGCCCGCCCGAAAGCCGCATAGGTCCGATCACGCCACAGGAACGCGAGAAGCTCATCAAGTCATCGCCGGTCTATGGCCAGTATGACGAGACGGTCGATCGCGAGTCGGCTCATGAAAAGCTGGCGCAGCGCGCCGGCGAACGGGCCGCGGCAAAGGAGAAGGCGGAGGCCGACAAGACGGCGGCACGCGAGGCGTGCGCAGCCCCACGCCAGCGTGAATCCGCGACCGACCGCTTTGTCAAGAACGTCGCCGGCAGTGTCGGCCGTCAGGTCGGATCGATGGTGGTGCGCTCTTTGGTGCGCGGCATTCATCCAGGACCCGCTTCTAAGCCTCAGTCCTTAAAGGCTGCCTGACCACCATCGAATCCTTCCAATGATGCGCGGGCGACCTTCTTGGTTATGGCGAGAATTCTTTTCAGGCTCCGCGATAGGGAACCCACACCCGCGCCGCCATGCATTGGCGCGAGCTCATCGACCGCTGGAAATGGATTTTTCCGCGCGATGCCTTACGTCTAGGAACCTCGCGCAAGGAGCCGCGTTACATGTCTCGAACTCACTCCCCCGGGAGTGAGGCATGTTATTTTGCGAAAATGGAGGAAGCTAATGCGTATTATCCCCTCAATGCTGATTGCCGCATCCCTTGCTTTCGGTGTTCCTGCGGCCTTGGCCGATGATATTGTCATCGCCCCCGACGTAAGCATGAAGTTCCACCAGGATGTTAAGGTCAAGAAGATCAAACCTCACAAATTTGAGGGCAAGCTCAAGGTCGGCGTCGTCGTGCCGTCGGATGTCGAATACTATGATGTGCCGGCCGATGTGGTGGTCGCTACCCCTGCCTTGAAGGGCCACAAATACGTCTACCTCAATGACAATGTGTATGTGGTCGACAGCAATCGAAAGATAGTGGCTGTCGTAAAGTAGCAAGCCACGGAGAAACTCCGCTGAATCCACAACAGCGGAGTTTCATTCTCCCGGCACAGGGAACTGAAGCGCCGGGCACCGCCATTGATCGCATCCGGCACCCAGGGCCGAATTTCCTCTTGATGGGAAAATCTGAAGGATTCATGTGGCTACCCGCGAGAGCTTCCTAAATGTGTGGCCCGGCCTGCGCTCCCACGAGTAGCCTAAATAATCTCATCCTCATCGAAGAGCGGCGCTTGCGCCAGTTCGCCGCCGATGCGCCCGATGCGGGCGCGTGATGTCTCGGGGTCCTTGACGCGGGCAATATGGAAGAGTGCATCGCCGCGGTTGACGATCGGCAGATTGGTGCGCCCGATCACGATGCCGTTCTCCGGCGAAATGACCTTGACGGCGCGCTCGCCAAACGGATCCGAGATTTCGCCGATGACCTCACCCTTCGCCACTTGATCGCCGGCAAGCGGCGCCGCCCTGAGCAGCCCGCCTTCGGGCACTCTGAGCCAGGCGCTCGTCGTCGAAATCGCCGGCGGCACCTTGCTCCTGGCGATATTGGCGGGCGCGATCATGGCGAGCCACTTCATCACCCGCAATATGCCGATGACCCCGGCGCGGATGGCGATCTCATCGAAGCGCAAGGCTTCACCGCCTTCATAGAGCAGCATCTTGACACCACGATCGCGCGCGCAGTGCCTGAGCGTGCCCTCGCGCAGTTTCGACACGAGGATGACCGGCGGACCGAAGGCCTCCGCCATTTGCAGGAGGTCGGGCTCACCGGGCGCGATGCGGACCTGCGGCAGCTTGGTGCGATGCTGTGCTGCGGTATGCAGATCGATGCCGTAATCGCTCTTCAGCAGCACTTCTCGCATGCAGAGATCAGCGACGATCGAGGCAAGCGAGCCATGATCCGATCCAGGAAAGGAGCGGTTGAGATCGCGCCGGTCAGGCATGTAGCGCGAATGGCTGATCAGGCCGAAGGCATTGACGACCGGTACGGCGAGAAGCGTTCCCGCAAGCTTGTGCAGACTGCGGTGGCGGATCACCCGGCGCACGATCTCCGCACCGAGGATCTCATCGCCATGAACCACGGCTGAGAGAAACAGCACCGGCCCGGGCTCATCGCCATGGATCACATGCACGGGCAGCGTGAGCGGCGTGTGGTTGGAAAGCGCGCTCACCGGCAAGTCGACGGTCTTGCGCTCGCCGGGTGCAAATGTCGTAGTTCCCAGTCGGAACGGCTTGGCGCTCATCCCTTGCCCTTGGTCCTGGTGCGCCCGGGCCTCGCTTCCGCCTCGAGGAACTGGACGATGGCGGAGGCGACATCGACGCCGGTCGCCTTCTCGATGCCCTCGAGCCCCGGCGATGAGTTGACCTCGATCACCAGAGGGCCGCGATTGGATTGCAGCATGTCGACGCCGCAAACATTGAGGCCCATGGAGCGCGCCGCCTTGACCGCGGCCGCCTTTTCCTGGCGCGTGATGGTGATCTTCTCGGCATGGCCGCCGCGATGCAGGTTGGCGCGGAAGTCGCCCTTGGTGCCGGAGCGCCTGATCGCGGCGATCGGCTTGCCGTCGATGACGAAGACGCGGATGTCGCGGCCTTCCGCCTCCTTGATGAATTCCTGCACCAGGATGGCGACATCGGCGCCGTGAAATGCCTCGATGACCGACTTCGCCGAATTATGCGTTTCGCTCAGCACCACGCCGATGCCTTGCGTGCCTTCCAAAAGCTTGATCACGGTGGGGGCGCCGCCGACTATGTCGATGACATCGTCGGTGCGGGTCGTGTCATTGGCGAAGGCGGTGATCGGAAGCCCGACGCCGTCACGCGCCAGGATCTGGACCGAGCGCAATTTGTCGCGCGAACGGCCGATGGCGACAGACTCGTTGAGCGGAAACACGCCCATCATCTCGAACTGGCGCAGCACGGCCAGACCATAGAATGTATGCGAGGCGGCGATGCGCGGAATGACGGCGTCGAAACCTTCGAGCTTCTCGCCCATATAGCGCAGCTCGGGCTTGCGCGATGTGATGTTCATGTAGCAGCGCAGATAGTCGACGGGCACGATCTCATGGCCGCGCGCCTGGGCCGACTCCATGATGCGCTGATGCGAGAACAGC
>VAZZ01000517.1 GCA_005884715.1 Alphaproteobacteria bacterium
GCAGGAGCACGGCCTTCTTGGCCTTGAGGAGGCGGGGATTGACGGCTGGTTCATGCTCGAAGACATCGAGCCCGGCACCGCCGAGCTCGCCCGATTCGAGCATGCGGGCGAGCGCGTTCTCGTCGATCACCTCGCCGCGTGCCGTGTTCACGATGATGGCGTCGGGCCGCATGAGCTTGAGGCGGCGCGCCGACAGGAGATGATAGGTGGCAGGCGTGTGTGGGCAATTGACCGATACGATATCCATGCGTGCCAGCATCTGGTCGAGGCTTTCCCAGTAGGTCGCGTCGAGCTCTTCGGCGATCTTGGCGTGGACAGGCTTGCGGTTGTGATAATGGATCTGCAGGCCGAAAGCCTTGGCGCGCCTTGCCACCGCCTGGCCAATGCGGCCCATGCCGATGATGCCGAGCCTCTTGCCCCAGATGCGATGACCGAGCATCCAGGTCGGCGACCAGCCCTGCCAGCTGTTGTCGGGGCCGATGATGGAATCACCTTCGGTGATGCGGCGCGCCACCGCCATGATAAGGGCCATCGTCATGTCGGCGGTATCTTCGGTGAGCACGCCCGGCGTGTTGGTCACGGTGATGCCGCGCGCGACCGCTGTTTCGACATCGATATTGTCCACACCGGTGCCGAAATTGGCGATCAGCTTCAACTGGTCGCCGGCCTGGCCGATCACTGCCTTGTCGATGCGGTCGGTGACGGTGGGTACCAGCACTTCGGCCTGTTTCACCGCCTCGATCAGTTCGGCACGGCTGAAAGCATGGTCGTCGGGGTTCAGCCTGGCGTTGAACAGCTCCATCATCCGGGTCTCGACCACATCGGGAAGCTTGCGGGTGACGACGACCAGGGGTTTGCGCTTGGACATAGAATGTAACTCCGCGAAACCGGCCATTGAGATAATCTTAACCTTGCATAGCCAAGGCTAGGCGAAAGGTTTATAATATCGTGGTCCGGCTCGTGTAGACGACATCTGCTGTCTAGCAGAGGGCAGGGTAAAGACAAGCCCGGAGCCGGGACGGTCGTGCATCGACCGAGGGGAATGCAATGGTCAAATCAGCCGCGACGCGGCGTAGGATCGGATCAGCGGTCCTGGGAATAGCCTGTATGGCCATCGCCGTTGCTGCGGCGTGGTCCATCATGGCTGGGCAATCGAATGTTTCAGGCGCTGCGGCCAAGGCCGCGGCCGACATCACCGGATCGACCGGGCCGGTGGACAAGGCAATGGGTCCCTCGGGCCTGCCCTTGCCGCGCTTCGTGTCGCTCAAGGCAGACAAGATCAATGTCAGGCGCGGCCCCTCGAGCGAGCATCAGGTGGCCTGGGTCTATCAGCGCAAGGGCCTGCCGGTCGAGATCACCGCGGAATTCGAGAATTGGCGGCGTATCCGTGACAGCGACGGCGATGAGGGCTGGGTCTATCAGAGCATGCTGTCAGGCAAGCGCATGGCACTGGTGGCGCCCTGGCGCAAGCAGGATGCGGTGCCGATGTATAGCGGGCCAAGCACAACCTCGAATCTCGTGGCTATGGTCAAGGCGGGCGTCGTGGCGACGCTGGAGGATTGCACCGGCGAATGGTGCAGCTTAAGCGCGTCGGGCTACGAGGGCTGGATCGCCCAGCCGATGATCTGGGGCGCTTACCCGGGCGAACGGGTCGAGAAATAAACTTCAGTCTTGCCGCGCCTTGAGCCGGACGATGATGTCGATCCGGCCGACTTCCATGCCGGGCGGCGGTTCCGGCAGGCCCTGGATAGTGAGCTCGTCTGAGGCGATATCGAACAGCCTTCCCTCGCGCTCGACATAATAATGATAGTGATTGGACGTATTGGTATCGAAATAGGTGCGGTCACCTTCGATGGCGACTTCGCGCAGGAGGCCGGCGCCGGTGAACTGGTTGAGTGTGTTGTAGACGGTGGCCAGCGACACGGGGACACGCGCGGCGACCGCCTCGGCATGCAATTGCTCCGCCGTGATATGCCGGTCGCCCGAACCGAAGAGAATTTCGGCAAGCGCCAGGCGCTGGCGCGTCGGGCGCAAGCCCGCCCCGCGCAATCTGGTCGCAACTGTCTCGGAGTTCATCAACAATCCTTCAAATAGAGCGCGCGGAAGTATAGCGAATTCCGCCCCTTGCCTGCAATGGTGCCTAAAATAGGTATTTTGGTGGCCGAACCGTTCATCTTTCAAGCCGCGGATCGGTATGTTAGGAAGCTGTTCGCGGAGCTGGAATGACAGAGCCCTTCCCATTCGGATCAGACCGAGGGGGCAAAAGGGCTCGGTAACTTATAATTGGAGCGCTTCCTCGTCGTCAAAGCCAAGCGGCTTAGCGGGAAGTGCTCAGGAGCGGGATAGCTGCACGAGATGGCCGAACGGAAATCGCGTTTTCTTTATGATGATTTGATTGCCTGTGCCCGTGGCGACCTTTTTGGTCCGGGTAATGCCCAATTGCCGCTGCCGCCGATGCTGATGTTCGACCGTATCACTCATATTTCCGAAGATGGCGGAGAACATGGTAAGGGCCAGATTGTCGCAGAGCTGGACGTGAAGCCGGATCTCTGGTTCTTCGCGCCGCACTTCCCGGGCGATCCGGTGATGCCGGGCTGCCTCGGCCTCGATGCGCTGTGGCAGATGCTCGGCTTTTTCATGGGCTGGCTGGGTGCGCCGGGCAAAGGCCGCGCGCTAGGCGTTGGAGAAGTGAAATTCACCGGCATGGTCGTCCCCACCGTCAAGAAGGTGGAATATGTCGTCAATTTGAAGCGCGTAATTCTACGCAAGCTCAATCTCGGCATTGCCGATGGACTTCTCAAGGCGGACGGCGAGACTATCTATACAGCAGCCGATCTGCGTGTCGGTCTGTTCATGCCCGCAAAAGCCTGAGGGAGGCATAAAACCATCATGCGGCGTGTCGTCGTCACCGGTCTTGGTATCGTTTCGAGCATTGGCAACAATGCTCAGGAAGTACTGGCTTCGCTCAGGGAGGCCAAGTCCGGTATCGTGAAGGCCGAAGATTACGCAAGGCTCGGCTTCCGCTGCCAGGTGCATGGCGCACCAACTCTCGATCTCGATACGGCAGTCGACCGCCGCGTGCGTCGCTTCATGGGCGATGGCGCTGCCTGGAATTGGGTGGCGATGCGTCAGGCCATCACCGATGCAGGGCTGGAAGAGATCGATGTCAAGAACGACCGCACCGGCATCATCATGGGCTCTGGCGGGCCTTCGACGCGCACCATAGTGGCCGCGGCCGACACCGCACGCGAAAAGGGTCCGAAACGGGTCGGTCCCTTTGCCGTGCCTGCCGCCATGTCGAGCACCAATTCGGCGACGCTCGCCACCCCCTTTGGCATCAAGGGTGTCAATTATTCGATCTCGTCGGCCTGTGCCACCTCAGCTCATTGCATCGGCAATTCCACCGAACTCATCCAATGGGGCAAGCAGGACATTATGTTTGCCGGCGGCGGTGAGGAACTGGACTGGACCTTGTCGGTCCTTTTTGATGCCATGGGTGCCATGTCGTCGAAATTCAACGCGACGCCGGCGAAGGCGTCCCGCGCCTATGACAAGAATCGCGACGGCTTCGTCATCGCCGGCGGCGCCGGCACGGTCGTGCTCGAGGAGCTCGAGCATGCGAAGGCCCGTGGCGCCAAGATCTATGGCGAGATCGTTGGCTACGGCGCGACGTCGGATGGCTATGACATGGTCCAGCCCTCCGGCGAGGGAGCGGCCCGCTGC
>VAZZ01000081.1 GCA_005884715.1 Alphaproteobacteria bacterium
CAGCCGCGCCGGCATGACCGACGGGCTTGAGAGCATCATCAAGAACTATGTCGATCAGGTCGAGCGTGCTCGCACGGATCTGTCGGCCTATGTCGATCAGGCCGGCAATGAGATCGCCGGACGTGTCGATGACTCGACCGGGCGCCTGTATTCAAGGCTCGATGACGTGGCCCGCACCATCCAGGTCGGCATCGAGGAGAACAGCAATTCGATGGTGGAGCGCCTGACGGCGACGACCGAGCTTGCCTCGAATACGATTGGCACTTCCGGCTCCAAGCTCGAATCCATCATCAAGACCTATATCGATCACGTCGATCGCGCCCGCGGTGGGCTGGAAACCTATGTCGATGAGGCGGGACTGCATATCGCAGGCCGCCTGGACGATACCGCCGGCCGCCTGTTCGCCAAGCTCGATGAAACCGCGCAGACGATCAATGTCGGCGTCGCGGAGAACACCCACGCGATGGCCGAGCGCTTGAATGCCTCGACCGAATTGGCGGCATCGACGATCGCCGCCGCCAGCGACAAGCTGATCAGCCGGGTCGATGAGACTTCCGGCCGCGTTGTCGGCCATATTAACGTGTCGAGTTCGCAGCTCGTCGCCAGCATGGATCACGCGGCATCGGGTATCCTCAATCAGCTCAATGTTGCGGGCACCGAGATCACCGCCAAGGTCGAGGACACCACGACCCGGTTCTTCAACGTGCTGGGCGATCAGACTTCCCTCGTCACCTCAAAGCTCGATGAATCAGCCAATCATCTGGCTGGCGTCATCGGAGATTCATCTCAGCAGATGGAGAACCGCATCGAGGAAGCGGCCGAACGGCTGTTCGGACATATGGGCGCCACCGCGACCGCCATCACCGGCAAGATCGACGAGACCACCAACGGCGTCTATGCGCGCTTGCGCGACACCGCCTCCGGCATCACCTCCGACCTGCAGACGACGGGTTCCGCGGTTACCGACCTCGTCGCCTCGACGGGCTCGGCGATCACCGCCCATATCCGCGAAACCTCCGACATCGTCACGCGCCAGATGCAGGAATCCGGCATCGGTGTTTCGCAGAATATCGAAGGGGTGGGCGGCATCGTCACCGAGAAGCTCATCGGCGTCTCGGACGGTTTCGTCCAGAACGTCAACCGCGCGCGCGACGACGTGTTCAACCTGCTCGAGAACGCCTCGTCGCAGATGACCGACAGGCTCGAGGAGACCACCCATCAGCTGTTCGGCAGGCTTGAGCGCTCGTCGGGCGATCTCACCTCCCAGCTCGAACAGACCACCCAGCAGCTGTTCGGCCGCCTCGAAAACACCTCCGGCCAGCTTACCGCGCAGCTCGAAGAGACGACCACGCGCATCACCGACCATATCAGCGGCACCGCGAACCTGGTCACCTCGAGTGTCGGGCGCGTCGCCGGCGATCTCACCAAGGATCTGCAAGATACATCGAGGCTCGTCACCTCGCAGCTCGATGAGACCTCGGGCCGCCTGACCTCGACGCTCGAAAGCACCGCGGCACAGCTGTTCTCGCAGCTCAACCGCACTTCGGACGACTTGGGTTCGCAGCTCGTCGAGACTTCCGACCGCCTGACCACGCAGCTCGAAAGCACCTCGGCGCAGCTGTTCTCGCAGCTCGACAGCGCCTCGAGCCGCCTCGGCAACCAGTTGAGCGAGACGTCCACCAGATGACCACGCAGCTCGAGGACACCTCGAGCCGCATCTTCGATCAGCTCGACACCACCAGGACATCGATGACCGAGCGGCTGGAGCTCACGGCCACGGACGTCGCCGAACGCCTCGATCGCGCCGGCAATTCCATGTTCACGCGCATCGACAACACGGTGCGCGATCTCGGCGAGCGCTTCGATGTGGCGACCGATCTTCTCGACAAGATCACCACCGATGTCTCCGGGCGCATGGAAGGCGCCAGCCAGTCCTTCGCGCAGACGCTCGACAGCGCCTCAACGACCATCCTCACCAATCTCGGCAAGGCGTCGGACGCCTTCTCCGAGGGGCTTGGCCAGACGACATTGCAGATTTCCGGCCAGTTCGAGCAGCAGAGCGGCCTCCTCGTCGATCATATCGACCGGGCCGCCCGCGACCTCGAGCGCACCGCCTCGGGCTCGACCAAGAAGCTCGAAGAGGCCGGCGGCAAATTCGCCAAGCATCTCGAGACGGCCAATTCCTTCCTGGCCAATCAGCTGTCGACCACCGCGGGCGCCATCGATGAGCGTCTCGAAGGCATCAGCATGCAGCTCACCGGCAAGCTCGAGACCGCCGGCAGCCGCATTTCCGAACGCCTCGAGGACGTCTCCGGCGTCGTGCAGAAGTCGCTCGACAAGTTCAATACCGACATGGAACACATGTTGACCAGTCGCGAGGATACTCTTGGCGGCCTGGTCGACACACTGGGCAAGCGCGCCCATGACGTCGATACGATGATGCGCAACTACATGGGCCAGATCGAGGAATCGCTGAGCTCGGCCGAACGGCGCTCCGCCGAAGTCGGCAAGTTCATCGCCGAGAACACCACCCAGGTCGCGGCCAATCTGGAGAAGGAGATCCGCAAGCTCGAAGCCTCCTCGGACACGCAGATTTCCAACGCCGCCCGGGTCATGCGCGAGCAGCATGAACGCGCCATCGCAGCCATGAACCAGATGATGGCGGAGACGGCGTCGGGCTTCCAGCAGACCGCCCAGGATATGCGCGTCACCGCCCAGCAGGTCGTCAAGGATATCGAATCCGCCCGCAACGAGCTGAAGCGTGCCATCTTCGATCTGCCTGACGAGACGCGCGCCAATGCCGATGCGATGCGCAAGGTGGTGGCCGATCAGATTTCGGCCCTCAACGCGCTCGCCGACGTGGTGAAACGACAGTCGAGCGCCCTCGATCTGTCCGGACCGGGCATTTACATGCCATCGGAACGGGGGACCGGCTCGGGAAAATAGAAGGCGCCGGGTCCACTGCTCCGCCCCCCAGGACCTCCGGCGCCCAGAAAAAAGAAATCGAGCGGAGCGATATTGAGCCAGGAGCTCAACTGAGAGGCCGTATCGAAGATGAGCCGGCGCCAAGGCCGCGCCCGAGCGAGGCCCTGACGCGGCCCTCCAATGGCTCGGATCGCAAGGCCAAGCAGCCGCAACTCTCGCACGCTTTGTCGCGCGAGGCCGAAACGCTCACCCGCAAGCTCAATAGCGCGGCGCGCGATATCGTCGAGGCGATCGACGGCGACCTGCAACGCGACCTCGAAAAGCGCTTCACCGCCGGCGAAGGCAATGTCTATACCCTCTATCTCATCGAGGATCGTGCCAGGCGCCTGCCCAAGCTCATCGAGCGCCGCTACAAGAGTGAACGGCTGGTGCGCGGCCGGGTCGATGCCTATGTGCGTCTGTTCGAACGGCTTCTCGACACCTTTGCGGAAACGCCGCAGGGCGACCAATTGGTCGATGCCTCCCTTGCATCGGAATCGGGAAAGCTCTACCTGCTGCTGGCCCAAGCCTCTGGGCGGATCAGCCCGCAATAACAGGTAGCGATTATGGATATTGCCAAGCCCTATCTCCTGTTCCTGGGAGATGTGAAGGACCAGCTTGCGGCCAAGACGGCGCAAGGCGTCGTCGACTGGCGCCCCGACTGGTGCATCGGCCAGGTGCGCCTCGAAGGCTGCAAGGCCGATTGCGGCTTGCAGGACATGACGATCAGCGAGGGCAAGGCGAAGGGTGCGCGGACCATGGTCGTCGGCGTCGTCAATGCCGGGGGCGTTTTGCCCGATCACTGGGTGAGCCGCATCGTCGAAGCCCTGGATCAGGGGCTCGATGTCGCAACCGGGCTGCACAAGCGTCTGGGCTCGGTACCGCAGATTGCCGCCGCGGCTCTACGCAACGGCCGCAAGCTCCATGATATCCGTTATACCGAGATGACCTTCGCCACCGGCAAGGGCACCAAGCGGCCGGGCCTCAGGCTCCTCGCCGTCGGCACCGATTGCTCGGTCGGCAAGAAATACACCACGCTTGCCATCGACAAGGAAATGCGCGTCCGCGGCATGAAATCGGACTTCCGCGCCACCGGCCAGACCGGCGTCCTGATCTCGGGCCGCGGTGTGGCGCTCGATGCGGTCATCGCCGATTTCATCGCCGGCGCGGCCGAATGGCTGAGCCCGGCGAACGATGCCGACCATTGGGACATCGTCGAAGGCCAGGGCTCGCTGTTCCATCCCTCCTTTGCCGGCGTGACGCTGGGCCTCCTCCATGGCGCGCAGCCCGATGCCTTCGTCGTCTGCCATGAGCCGACGCGCACCCGGATGCGCGGCGTCGAGCATCCGCTTCCCTCGATCACCGACGTCATCGAGCGCACCATCATCGAGGGCCGCCTCACCAACCCGAAGATCGCCTGTGCCGGCATCGCCATCAATACCGAGAACCTCAACGAGAAGGACGCATTGGCGATCCTCGATCGCACGGCGAGCGAGCACGGGTTGCCCTGTGTCGATCCGATCCGCACCGGCACCGGCCCGATCGTCGATCTCCTGCAGCAGCGCTATCACGCGTGATGGCATTGGATTGCTCTCTCAACCCTATTTTCCCTCCCCCTTGCGCTAACCCCCACCCACAAGGGAGAGGAGAACGAATGACCATCCTGGCAGAACCTCTTCCGGACGCTGGTGATGAAGCGTAGCCTCACAATCGCGCATGAGAGCTGGCCGATTGCCGGCTCTTTCACCATTTCGCGCGGCTCCAAGACTAAGGCCGACGTCGTGGTGGTTACGCTCGAAGAGAACGGCATTGTCGGCCGTGGCGAATGCGTGCCCTATCCGCGCTATCACGAGACGGTTCCCCAGGTCATTGCGGCGCTGGAAGCAGCTCGCGGCCTGATCGAGGACGGTCTCGCGCGTGACGGGATCGCCCGCTTTGTTGCCCCAAAGGCGGCGCGTAACGCGCTCGATTGCGCCCTGTGGGATCTGGAGGCCAAGCGCAGCGGAAGGCCTGTATGGCAACTCGCCGAGCTCTCAGAGCCAAAGCCGGTGATCACCGCCTATACGCTGAGCCTCGACACGCCGCAGGCCATGGCGCAAGCAGCTACTGCCGCGGCCGATCGCCCGCTCCTCAAGCTCAAGCTCGGCCGCGAAGGAGACGAAGAGCGTATCTGGGCCATCCGCGAGGCCGCGCCCAAGGCGCGCCTGATCGTCGATGCCAATGAAGGCTGGAATGATGCCGCCTTGCCCCGCATGCTCGCCGCTTGCGCCGAAGCTGGCATTGAGCTGGTCGAACAGCCGCTGCCGGCTTCTTCGGACGAGGCTCTCAAATCCGTAGACCGGCTTGTCCCCATCTGCGCCGATGAATCCGCGCACGATGTCGAGGGGGTTGCGGCACTTCTGGGCAAATATGACGCGGTCAACATCAAGCTCGACAAGACCGGTGGCCTGACCGGGGCGCTTGCTCTGGCGCGCGCCGCCCGTGCGGATGATCTCAAGATCATGGTCGGCTGCATGCTGGCGACCTCGCTTGCCATGGCGCCGGCGATGCTGCTGGCGCAATTCGCCAGCGTCGTCGATCTCGATGGTCCGCTGCTCCTTAAACAAGACCGCTCGCCCGGCATCACTTATGCGGGAAGCCTGATGCATCCGCCACCCCGGGCCTTGTGGGGCTGATCCGCATCACGATGAAAGCGAGCCCGCCCGCCACCAGCGACATGGCGGCCATGGCGAGATAGGCACGTCCGGCGAATGCGCCGAAAAGCGGTCCGGCCGCCGCCGTGGCCAGCATCATGAACAGGCCTGCCGAGCATGCCGCATAGAGGCCTTGCGCCGAATTGCGCAAGTGACCCGGCACATTCTGCATCAGGAAATGCAGCGTCCCGAAATGAGTGAGGGCGAAGGTCAGGGCATGCAGCACCTGCAATGGCATCAAGAGCCATAGAGCCGGATCGAAGGCCGTCGCGGTCCAGCGAAACACTCCGGCAATGCAACCGATCAGGATGAGGACGATCGGCGCAAATGCCGGGATCAGCCGGCCCGAAAAGAAGAAGAACACGACTTCCGCGACGACGCCGATGCCCCACAGGATGCCGATCGTCGCTTTCGAATGTCCGAGGTCTTCCCAATGCAGCGAGCCGAAGCCATAGAGCAGCGCGTGGCTGGCCTGGGCCATGCTCACGGCCAGGAGGAAAATCACGAAGATCCGCGATCGGAAAAGCTTCAATACATCGCCTGGGCCGGCTCTCGTGCCCGACTGGCCGGCACCGCCTTGCGGCTTGAGATCGGGAAGGGCAAAGGCCGCGAGCCCGAGCGCCCCATAGCTTACCGAGATCAGCAGAACCGCGGCACTTGTCGGCATCCATTCAAGCGCAAAGCCTGACACCAGAGTGCCGATGATGAAGCTGACCGATGCCCACAGACGCTGCTTTCCATAATCGAGACCGGCTTTGGCGCTTTCGACGATCGCGAAATTCTCGGCGATGGGCCCGACCGGCGACAGAAAGACGGACGCCAATGCAGCGACCAGGAAGATCGCTTCGAAACCCTGCATGAAGCTCAACAGCAGATAGCTCGCCGCGCACAGGAGGGGAAACAGCCTGATGAGCGGAACCGGACGCTTGTATCTGTCGGCCAGGAAGGCGCCGAGCGGTGCTCCAAATGTCCGGATGATGATCTGGCCGGAGAGGACGGCGGCGATTTCCGCCGTCGTCAGGCCGCGATCCGCCAGCCACAGCGGCAAAAACGGCAATTGCACGCCCAGGCCCAGGAACAGGAAGGACATGAAGAAACAGAGGCGGAAATTGAGAGCCTGAGGCTGCATCGGAGCCGATGAGGAGGTGTTCTGGCGCGTGAACAGGAAAAGTGGATGCCGGTTTTCCGTCCGATCACGCGCCAAATTAAGATTTCGATCACGTTCATCACTTCAGGTCGAAATGACCTGAAGTGATCATGATCTAGAGCCTCTAAACCAAACGCTAACCAGTTTCCACAATAATTGCCGAATAGTTAGTATGTGCGGAGTGATCGCAATGAATTCGCCCGGTCAGGAAACTGGCGCGATGACTTTTCCACGCGAGCAGTATGAAGCATTGGAAAGTGCGGTGATGGAATCAGCGCGCGGGCGCTGGTTCCTTGCCGAATATGCCAAGCGCAATCGCGCCGCCGACACGACGATGCTGCTCGAAGCGCTGAAAAAGCTCGAAAACGTTGCGTCATTGACACCGGCAAAGGCCGAAAGGCCACAGCCCGATATCGATGAGCTGGCCTCCACCATCAAGGCTGCCAGGTCCGAGATCGCCTCGACCCACAACGACCTGTTGCCGGATGGCGGTTACCTGCCTTCCGATGCAGCACTCTACGACCGCATTGCGCTCGATGCCCGCTTGGCCAGCAGCGAGATCGCCAGGCGCTCGATGAGCCTGCGTGTCATTGCCGGCGGCCTGAAGGCCGCAACGGTTGAGGAAGAGCATGTCGAGGCCGTCGAAGCCAATGCCAGATCTCTGGAGACGCTGTCCTGGTCGCAGGAAGTGTTGAGCGAGCGTATCGCCAAGGCCATGGGCCTGTTGAGCCATATTGATGAGGCCCTGACCGGCTTTTCGGCGGAGCCTGGAGCAAGCGCACCTGTCGAGCGCCAGACGCCCTATTTCTCCCGTGATGAGGATCTGTTCGAGCCGGCGCCCGAAGCCGTGGCACAATCGCCATCCGCTCCCGAAAAGCCACGCATCGTCGTCATCCGCCGGTCCAAGGATGATCCCGTGGACATCCCGCTCTCGGGTTGAGCTACTGCAACACTCTATATCCACACATTGCCGAGGGACTGCCGCCTTCCCCTCGCCCCGCTTTAGCGGGGAGAGGGAGGGACCCATTGCGAAGCAATGGGAGGGTGAGGGGCTTGCCGGGGAGTGCGCGCGATTTCCCGATCGAACAACGGAACATAGATGAAGCGAATCTGCAACGCCCATTGCCCCTCACCCTTCCCGCCGCTTCGCGTCGGGCCCCTACCCTCTCCCCGCTGCGCTTCGCTTGCAGGGCGAGGGGAGAAGCTGAATAAGTGCAACGCGGGAAGCGCTGCTCGGGGGACAGAATTTTGTAGGCCCCGGCTTTCGCGGGGGTGACGGGCGGCGGGCTGATGGTTATTCCTTACCTGCCGCTCAGAATATCCGCGAACAGCCTCGGATCGACATTGCCGCCTGAAGCGATGACCGCGATATTGCGACCTTCGGTCGGGATCTTTCGCGCCAGGATCGCTGCCAGCCCGACCGCTCCGCCGGGCTCGATCACCAGTTTCAGGTTTTCGAAGGCGAAGATCATGGCGCGTTTCACCTCCGCTTCGCTCACCACCAGTCCTGGCGCGAGCCGGGGCTGATTGATCGAGAAGGTGAGCTCTCCCGGCATCGGCGACAGCAGCGCATCGCAAATCGAGCCCGTCGTCTGGCTGTTGCGTTCGCGCTTGCCGCTTTTGAGCGAGCGGGCGTGATCGTCGAAGCCTTCGGGCTCGACGGTGTGGATTTTCGTGGCAGGCGATCGCGCCGAGAAAGCGAGCGCATTGCCGGCGGTCAGTCCGCCACCGCCTGCCGGGATGAGCACCGCATCGAACGTGATTTGGCGCTCGGCCCCCTGCTCGATCGCTTCCAGTCCTAGGGTGCCTTGCCCGGCGATAATCTCGGGATGTTCGAAAGGCGGCACGATGACGGCTTGGCGCTCGCCGGCAATGCGGCTCGCGATTGCCTCGCGGTCGTCGGTGGCGCGATCATAGGTCACCACTTCGGCGCCATAGGAACGTGTATTGGCCTGCTTGATCTGGGGTGTATCGGACGGCATCACGATGAGCGCCGGGAGCTTCATGATTTGCGCCGCAGCCGCAACACCTTGCGCATGGTTGCCGGAGGAATAGGCCACGACACCACCTTTGGCGCTCTCGCCCGACAGGCGTGAAATGCAGTTCCAGGCGCCACGGAACTTGAACGAGCCGGTGCGCTGCAGGCATTCCGCCTTCACCAGCACCCTTGCTCCGGCCAGCATATTGAGTGCCGGCGATTCAATTAAGGGCGTCAGGACGGACCGGTCCTTCAGGCGCTCGCGCGCTTCAAGGACGTCATCGATGGTGGGGATTTTCTTCATGGTGCAGCCACTTAGCCGATTTCTACCGGGCGCGCCATCGCCCGATTGTACCCTGATAATCCTTGAACGCGTCCCTCCCCTTCCCATATCAGAATGCGCAATTGGATCGGAGGAAATACCAATGACATCGTCACAATCGCGCCATGGCCGCTGGACGCCGCTGATGTTCTCTGGGCTGGCCCCGTCGACACGCTTGCCGATGAGGGCGTGAAGAAATTTCGCGAAGCCTTTCGTGCGCGCAATGCCCCCAGAGGGTCAGGCAATGCCGCCTTTGATGCCTACAGGGCCGAAACGCTGAAACGGCTGGAAGCCGAGCAGGCCGAATTCGCCGACTATCTCAATCGCCTGAGGGAAGCGCGCGACCGCGAGGAGTTCGAGCGTTTCATGAATGAGCGCAAGCCGCAATCCTGATTGAACCTCAAACCGCGTCATGCGAGAACCCGGCCTGAAGATCGAGGCCGGGTTTTTTGTTGGAGTGTTCGCATGGATTTGGGATTGAAAGGCCGCACAGCCATTGTTTGCGCCTCGAGCCGCGGCTTGGGCAAGGCCTGCGCTCTCTCGCTGGCGCGCGAGGGCGTCGATGTCGTCATCAATGGCCGTGACGAAAAGGTTCTCACCGCCACACGCGATGAGATCGCGAACGCGACCGGCGCGCGCGTGACCGCGGTCGCCGCCGATGTCGGTACCAGCCAGGGTCAGGATGCCCTGCTCGCCGCCTGTCCTTCGCCCGATATCCTGGTCAACAATAATGGCGGTCCGCCGCTCAGGGATTTCCGCGAACTTGATCGCAGCGCATTGCTCGCAGGCGTCGTCCAGAACATGGTGACGCCGATCGAGCTCATCCAGCGCGTCGTTCCCTCGATGCTGCAGAAGAAGTTCGGGCGCATCGTGAATATCACCTCGATATCGGTGAAGATGCCGATCCTCGGTCTCGATCTGTCGTCCGGTGCCCGCGCCGGCTTCACCGCCTTCATGGCGGGCCCGGCGCGTGATCTGGCGCAGCACAATATCACCGTCAATCATCTGCTGCCTGGCATGTTCGACACCGATAGTCTGCGCAATTCGACCGGCCGCATGGCAAAGATGCAGGGCAAGAGCGAGACGGAGATGGCCGCTCAGCGCAAGGCGGCGGTTCCGGCAAGACGCTTCGGCGAGGCCCATGAGATCGGCGAGATCTGCGCCTTCCTATGCTCGCTCCAGGCGGGCTACGTCACCGGCCAGAGCATTCTGGTCGATGGCGGATTGTTCAACGCTGTGTAGAGCGCGATGACTTCAAGTCGATGCACAAACCCTCACCCTGAGGTGCGAGCGAAGCGAGCCTCGAAGGGTATGCCGCAACATTTTCGCTCTATCCTGATGGATGCTTCGAGGGCCGCTTCGCGGCCACCTCAGCATGAGGGTACTTCAAGAGATGATTTCATCTACACCCATCACTCCCCTTCTCCCGTTGCGAAGCAATGGGAGAAGGTGGCCGAAGGCCGGATGAGGGCTCTTTCGTGAAATCTGCTGCGATTTTCTACGAGTATTCCTGCTGAGATAAAGAGCCCTCACCCGCCCTTCGGGCACCCTCTCCCATCCTTGCGGACGGGAGAGGGGGAAAATTGGAAACATCACGCCCGCCAAAAGCGCTAACGCGTCCCAGGCGCCAGGTGATCGATCACGCCCTGCCTTCCGCCAAAGGCCTGGCGCGAATTTTCTACTTCGATACCACCCGAGGCGTATGCAGTCTCTTTTGTCGGCGTGGCCCTCTCCCCGCTGACGTCATTTTGCCGGATCGACAATGACACGCTCGATTATCGAGTGGCGGAGCGGGCCGCCGTCTTCGCCGACCAGCTGCTTGGGAAGCACTCTGCCGAGAAGGACAAGGAATGGGCCGGGACATTCCTCGGCCTGCGTTTTCAGATACGCAACAAGCCCGCCATCTCCGCCCGCCTTGGTCGCAGCCTGGATAATGGCGTCCTTGAGCAAGGTGGTGGTGCTGTTGAGCGAGCCCTTGGGCCTGCCCCTGCCGGCGGCCGGATGTTTTTCAATGGACATGGCGTCCCTTTCCACTGTGAGAGATTTATGAGTTCGAATGACTTGTGGGTATGCCGATCGGGCGACAGGATCGGCGGCCGATCTGATCAGCAGGCGCCTGCACTTGTCGGGCGCGCGCATCATCTGATCCTGATATTTCCCAACTCGCACGCTTACGCACACAATGTCAATCTTCATTTGACCAGCGGGGTTCTTGCCGCTTCGTCCAGGATCCATTCCCGGAAAGATCGCACCAGCGGATCGTTCTGCGTTTCCATCCGCGAAATGACATAATAGGCGAATTGCGCCGGCCCCTTGATGGTGAGGGCGAAAGGTTGCACCAGCCGCACGGCCGCCAGATCATCGGACACGAGCGAGCTATCGCCCAGCGCCACCCCCTGCCCGTCGATGGCGGCCTGCAAGGCGAGCCCTGAATTGTCGAGATGGAGTCCCCTCGTCTCGTTGAAGTCGCTGACGCCGGCAGCCAGCATCCACATCCGCCAGTTGGGCCAGGTGACGCCTTGTCCGCTCCATTCCACGTGGATGAGCCGGTGCTGAAGCAGGTCGCGGGGATGCTGCAGCGGTTTCTTGGATGTGAGGAGTGCTGGACTGCAGACGGGAAAGATCGTGTTGTCGAACAATCGGTCGGCCCGATAGGCCGGATAATGTCCATTGCCGAACCTTATCGCGACATCGATGTCATCCTGGGTGAAATCGCGCACCCTGTCGGAGACATCAAGCTGGACATCGGCACCGGGCGTCGTCTGCATATAGTCATCGAGCCTCGGCACCAGCCATTTGGCGGCGATGGAAGTCGAGGCGCTGACCTTCAGGCGCGAAGCATCGCGCCCTCGCTGCAGCCGGCTTGCCGCGCGTCCAAGTCCATCGAGGGCCTCGCTCACCGCCGCATGGAGGATTTCTCCGGCAGGCGTCAGCCGCATCGAGCGGCTTGTCCGCTCGATGAGACGCTGGCCGAGCTGGTCCTCGAATTCCTTGATCTGATGACTGATGGCGGCAGGGGTCAGATGAAGCTCCTCGGCCGCGCGGGTGAAATTGAGATGCCGTCCAGCCGCCTCGAATGCCCTGAGTGATCCGGTTCCCGGAATAAAGCGTGCCATGGGTCGATCTTCAAATAGCGCTAACAGATGGTGTGAAAACTACTCGTTTGTCTGTGCAAATACAATGACCTACATCCATATCATCAAAGCAGACTTAAATATCACTGAAAGGTAACGGTCATGTCGAACACCAGCTTATATTCAATCCACCCGGCTCGTGAAGCCGCCAGTGGCTCATTTGTCCGGCGCGCCCTGAATTACCTGATCGAGCCGATTCAGCGCTTCAAGGCTATCAACGAACTGGAAGGCCTATCCGACCGCCAGCTCCGCGACATCGGCGTTGACCGGCGCCAGATCGAGGAGATCGCCGAGCGCGAGCTGACCTGGCTCAGGTCAAGATAGGGAGAACAAATGTTCCCTTCGTCTTGAACGGAAATGGCCAATAGCGACAACGGGTAACGAACAAAGTACCCTTTTTCTT
>VAZZ01000082.1 GCA_005884715.1 Alphaproteobacteria bacterium
CACCGACCGGCAATTGGCCGCCATCCGTGAGTCGGGCGGCATGGTGGGACTGAATTTCGCCACTTGCTTCCTGCGCGCCGACGGCCAGGTCGATCCCAACACGCCGCTTGACCAGATGCTGCGCCATATCGACTATCTGATCCAGCATCTGGGCATCGAGGGCGTGGGTTTCGGCTCCGATTTCGATGGCGCGGTCGTCCCCGCCGAGATCGGCGATGTGGCGGGGCTCGACAGCCTGCGCAATGCGCTGCGCCGGCGCGGTTTCACCGATGATGTCATGCGCAAGCTCTGTCATGAGAACTGGATCAGGGTGCTCGAGCGCAGCTGGGGCGAATAATGAAGAGCGCCGATATCATCGTCATCGGCGCCGG
The DNA here is from genome assembly GCA_005884715.1 of Alphaproteobacteria bacterium. Classification (GTDB taxonomy): domain Bacteria; phylum Pseudomonadota; class Alphaproteobacteria; order Rhizobiales; family Aestuariivirgaceae; genus Taklimakanibacter. Next base: position 372 of record VAZZ01000082.1, read on the forward strand.
CACTGCGGGCGCTTCCGCCGCAGCGCATCTGGCGAGCGATCACAAGCTCGTCGTGCTCGAGATGGAAGAGCGTCCCGGCTATCATTCGACTGGCCGGTCTCGAAACGCCGCCTCGGGGATTTGCCGCAGCACCGCTTGTCTCGCCGCGCCAGACCGTCTTGGTGGTGCCCGACCATCAGCAGAGCCAAGCTCAGCAATTGCTGGATACCGGCGTCGATTTCGCCGAAATCTCCTTCGCCGAGGCGCAACGCCAGTTCCCGCCGCTCAAGCAAAGCTACGCCAGACATGCCATGCTCGATCGCACGACAGCCGATGTCGATGTCGATCTCCTGCATCAGGGCTTTCTGCGCCTGATCAAGGCTGCAGGCGGCGAGATCGTGTGCAAGGCACCAGTTGCGGGGATCGAGCGTCTGGACGGCGCCTGGCAGGCAACGACACCGGTGGGCACCTTCTGCGCACCGATCCTCATCAATGCCGCTGGCGCCTGGGGCGATGAGATCGCCAGGCGCGCCGGCCTCACGCTCAAGGGCCTTCAGCCCAAGCGGCGCAGCATGGCAATCGTTCCGCTAGCACCTGGCATGAATGTCATGGACTGGTCCTTTGTCGGCGATGCGGGCGAAACCTGGTACGCCAAACCGTCGGGCGGCCGGCTCCTGGTTTCACCCGCCGAGGCCGAGCCGGTCGAGCCGCATGATGCCTATGCCGACGACATGACATTGGCCGAAGGCATCGCCCGCTTCCAGGAGGCGGTCGATATCGAGGTGACACGGCTCGAGGGCAGTTGGGGAGGCCTCAGATCGTTCGTGCCCGACGGCAATCCGGTATGTGGCTTTGACCAGCACGCCGAAGGTTTCTTCTGGCTCATCGGCCAGGGTGGCTATAGCATTCAGACAGCTCCGGCGCTCGGCGAACTCGCGGCCGCGCTGATCAGAGGCGCGGTCATGCCGGGATATATAGAGAGAGAAGGCCTCAGGCTCAGAGACATCTCCCCCGCCCGGTTTAGCTAGCAAACAGCTAAGCGAAACTATCCGAAAGTATAAGGCAAAGTCTTGGAATAAACTGGCTAAAACCGCCATTCACTCCGTTTCGCCGGTCAGTTCACTTCTGCTGCAAAAGCTGCTTATATGCCGCCACGCCTTGAATGAAATGAGGCGCTAAACGGACCTACCAGGGAGGACTACATGAAACGAATAACGACGCTGGCGTCGGCATTGCTTGTCAGCACGATGCTGGCGGCGGGCGGTGCCCAGGCCAAGACATTGGTCTATTGCTCGGAAGGATCGCCCGAGAACTTTACCCCCGCCCTCAACACCACCGGCACCAGCCTCGACGCGGCGCGCCCGGTCTTCAACCAGCTCGTCGAATTCCAGCGCGGCACCACCAATGTCGTGCCGGGCCTGGCTGAATCCTACAAAGTCTCACCCGACGGCCTCGTCATCACCTTCAAGCTGCGCAAGGGTGTCAAGTTCCATTCCGGCGTCAACGGCTTCACCCCCACAAGGGATTTCAACGCCGACGACGTCCTGTGGTCCTTCAACCGTCAGTGGAAGGAAGATCATCCATACCACAAGATCTCGGGTGGCGCGTTTGACTATTTCAACGACATGGAGATGCCGGCGTCCCTGAAGTCGATCGAGAAGGTTGACGACTATACGGTGAAGATGACGCTCAATGCGCCTAATGCGCCGATACTCGCCAATCTCGCCATGGATTTCGGCACGATCGAATCGGCCGAATATGCGAAGTACCTGCTCGACAAGGGCACGCCCGAGCAGTTCGACCAGATTCCGGTCGGCACCGGTCCGTTCCAGTTCGTCGACTATCAGAAGGACGCGGTGATCCGCTTCAAGGCTTTCGATGGTTATTGGGGCGGCAAGGCCAAGTTCGACGACCTCGTCTATGCCATCACGCCGGATGCAACCGCGCGCTATGCCAAGATGAAGGCGGGCGAATGCCACGTCATGGGCTATCCGAACCCGGCCGATCTAGAAGCCATGGGCAAGGATAAAAGCATCACCCTCATGAAGCAGGCCGGTCTCAATATCGGCTATCTCGCCATGAACGTGAAGAAGCCGCCTTTCGACAAGAAGGAAGTTCGCCAGGCCATCAACATGGCGATCGATCGCGACTCGATCCTGAAGGAGGTCTATCAGGGCGCCGGCCAGAAGGCCAAGAACCTGATCCCGCCCACCATCTGGTCTTATAACAAGGCGGTCAAGGACTATGAGTATAGCCCCGAAAAGGCCAAGGCGCTTCTGAAGAAGGCCGGTGTCAAGGACCTGCAGAGCGATCTGTGGTGGATGCCGGTGCAACGCCCATACAATCCCAATGCCAAGCGCATGGCGGAGATGATGCAGGCGGACTTGGCCAAGGTCGGCATCAATGTCAAGCTCGTATCCTATGAATGGGGCGAATACCGCAAGCGCCTGCAGGCAGGCGAGCACCAGATGGGCCTTCTGGGCTGGACCGGCGACAACGGCGATCCGGACAACTTCTTCTTCCTGCTCGGCTGCACCGGTGCCCGCGAAGGCGGACAGAATATCTCCAAGTGGTGCGACAAGAAATTCGAGGACAAGCTTCAGCAGGCCAAGAAGCTGTCGGAGAAAGCCGACCGCACAAAGCTCTATGAGGAGATGCAGGTCATCTCCAAGGAAGAGGCGCCGATCGTGACCATCGCTCACTCGACCGTGTTCGAGCCGGTGAGCAAGAAGGTGTCTGACTACAAGGTCAGCCCGCTAGGACGCCACGATTTCTACGGCGTCGATATCGCCGAATAACGGGATTGAAGCGGGGCGGCAAAGCCGCCCCGCTTCATTCATAGTCAAAAGCCATGTTTCGTTTTCTCTTGCGCCGGCTGGCGCTGACAGTGCCGACTTTCCTGGCGCTGATGTTTGTCACATTCATGATGATCCGCCTCGTGCCGGGCGATCCGATCGAGGTGCGGCGCGGCGAGCGTGGGATTTCGCCTGAGCGCCTGGCGGAGTTGCGCCACGAGATGGGCCTCGACCAGCCGGTCTGGAAGCAGTTCCTCGACTATGTCTGGGGCCTCCTGCATGGGGATTTCGGCGTTTCGATCATCACCAAGAATCCGATATTGCATGAATTCTTCCATCTTTTCCCCGCCACCGTCGAGCTTTCCGTCTGCGCGCTTCTCTTTGCCACTCTCGTCGGCATTCCGGCGGGCGTCATCGCCGCCTCGCGCCGCGGCGGCCTCTATGACCAGACGCTGATGGGTATCGCCCTCACCGGCTATTCCATGCCGATCTTCTGGTGGGGCTTGATCCTCATTCTCATCATGTCGAACACTCTGGGCCTGACCCCGGTGTCGGGCCGGGTCGATCTCGTCAAATATTATTATCCGCAAGTGACCGGGCTCATGCTGATCGACAGCCTGATCTCCGGCCAGAAGGGCGCCTTCCTCGACGCGCTGCGCCACCTCATCTTGCCGACCATCGTCTTGGGCACCGTTCCACTTGCCATCATCGCGCGCATGACGCGCTCATCGATGCTCGAAGTCCTCGAGGAGGATTATGTGCGCACCGCACGTGCCAAGGGACTGCCGCCCTATCGGGTGATCGGCATCCATGCCCTGCGCAATGCGTTGATTCCGGTCGTCACCGTGATTGGCCTGTCGGTCGGCTCGCTCTTGGCGGGCGCCGTCCTCACCGAGACGATCTTCTCCTGGCCAGGTGTCGGCAAGTGGCTCATCGAATCGATCGGAAGGCGTGACTATCCCGCCTTGCAAGGCGGCATCATGCTGATCTCGAGCTTCGTCATCGTCGTCAATCTCATCGTCGATCTGACCTATGGCCTCATCAATCCGCGGATCCGCCATGCCCGTTGACGTGACCCTTCCCACCCAACGGACCGCCAATCCGCCAGGCCCGCTTCTCGCCTTCTGGCATTCGTTTCGCGAAAATCGCGGTGCCGTCATCGGCCTCACCGTTGTGTCGGCGGTGATCCTCATTGCCATCTTCGCTAGTGTGCTGGCGCCGTACGATCCCCTCGATCAGTTCCGCGATTTCACCAGGTTGCCACCGATCTGGTCCGAGGGCGGCAATTGGAACTATCCCCTGGGCACCGATCCGCTCGGGCGCGACATGCTCTCGCGGCTCATGTATGGCAGCCGCATCTCCCTCTTCATCGGCCTCTCGGTGATGGTGGTCTCGATGATCACCGGCGTTGTCCTCGGGCTCGCGGCCTCTTGGTTCGGCGGCATCATCGATGTGATCATCCTGCGCATCATGGATCTGATCATGTCGATACCAAGCCTGGTGCTCGCCATTCTCATCGTCGCCATCATCGGCCCCAATCTCACCAACACCATTGTGGCGGTGACCATTGTCTATTTGCCGCGCTATGTCCGCCTGGTGCGCGCATCCGCCTTGAGCGAATTGTCGAAGGACTATGTCACCGCCGCCAAAGTGTCGGGCGTCGGGCCTTTGCGGCTGATGTTCGTGACGGTTTTGCCCAATTGCCTGCCGCCGCTTATCGTCCAGGCGGCACTTGGCGTTTCCGATGCTATTCTCGAAGCCGCGGGCCTGGGCTTCCTCGGCCTCGGCGCCCAGCCGCCGGCGCCCGAATGGGGTGCCATGCTCGCCGATGCGCGCGATCTCATCACGTCCCATCCCTGGGTCATGGCGCTGCCGGGCATCGCCATCCTGATCACGGTGCTTGCCATCAATCTCATGGGCGACGGCCTGCGCGATGCGCTTGATCCCCGGCTCAAGCGGAGCTGACAGCCATGGCTCTGCTCGAAATCCAGAACCTCACCGTCGAATTCACGCTCAAGGTCGATCATCGCGAAGTCCTCGCCATTGTCGGTGAATCCGGTTCCGGAAAGTCGGTCTCGATGCTCGCCGTGATGGGACTCCTGCCCTGGACGGCCAAGGTCACTGCCGATCGGATGCAGTTCGCCGGGCGCGAGCTTCTCGGCCTCGGCAAGAGCGAGCGCCGCAGGATCATCGGCAAGGATATCGCCATGATCTTCCAGGAGCCGATGTCGAGCCTCAATCCCTGTTTCAAGGTCGGCTACCAGCTCACCGAGGCCCTGAAAACCCATCTCGACCTGGACAAGGCGGGGCGGCGCGAACGCGTCATCGAGCTTTTGCGCCTGGTCGGCATTCCCGCACCCGAAACCCGGCTCAATTCCTATCCACATCAACTGTCGGGCGGCATGAACCAGCGCGTGATGATCGCCATGGCGATCTCCTGCAATCCGAAGCTCCTGATCGCTGATGAACCGACCACCGCTCTCGACGTGACGATCCAGGCGCAGATCCTCGACCTTCTTCTCAAGGTGCAGCGCGATACCGGCATGGCGCTCGTCCTCATCACCCATTCGATGGGCGTCGTCGCCGAAACCGCCGAGCGCGTTTCGGTGCAATATGCCGGGCAGAAAGTTGAGGAGCAGCCGGTCAAAGGCCTGTTCAGGGATCCGCATCATCCCTATACCGCAGCCCTTCTCGCCGCCTTGCCCGAGCGCGCCCATATGAGGCGCCTGCCGTCGATCCCGGGCGTCGTGCCTGGCCAGTTCGACCGGCCCCAGGGCTGCCTGTTCTCGCCCCGTTGCACATTCGCCACTTCGCTGTGCCGCTCGGAAGTACCGCCGCAGCAGAAGGATTTGGGCGACGCTCTCTGTCATTATCCGCTGAAGAACGGCGTGGCGCTCGGACATCCGGGCAAGGACAAGGCCGCATGAGCGCAGAACCCGTGCTCATTGCCCGTGACCTGGCGCGCTATTACGAAGTCTCGCGCGGTGCCTTTCGCGATGCGGCGACATTGAAGGCACTCGATGGCGCGAGCTTCACCGTTGAACGCGGCAAGACGCTCGCTGTCGTCGGCGAATCAGGCTGCGGCAAGTCGACCCTCGCTCGCCTCGTCACCATGATCGAGACGCCGACCTCGGGCTCGCTGCAGATCTCCGGAAATGAGACCGTCGGCGCTTCGGCCGAAATCATGAGGCAGCTGCGCCCGAAGGTGCAGATCGTCTTCCAGAATCCTTATGGCTCGCTCAATCCGCGCCAGAAGATCGGCCATGCGTTGGAAGAGCCGCTGCTGGTCAACACCAACCTCCCGGCGCCGGAGCGCACCGAGAGGGCCCGCGCCATGATGGCCAATGTTGGTCTGAGGCCCGAATATTACGACCGCTATCCGCATATGTTCTCGGGCGGCCAGCGCCAGCGCATCGCCATTGCCCGCGCCTTGATGCTCGATCCCGACATTCTGGTGCTCGATGAGCCTGTCTCCGCACTCGACGTGTCGATCCAGGCGCAGGTGTTGAACCTGCTGGCCGACATCCAGGAAAGGCTAAACCTCGCCTATCTCTTCATCAGCCACGATCTCTCGGTCGTCCGCCATATCGCCAATGACGTGATGGTGATGTATCTCGGCCGCGTCGTTGAATATGGCACGCGCGACGACATCTTCAGGAATCCGCAACATCCCTATACGCGCGCCCTTTTGTCGGCGACGCCGATGGCGGACCCCGAGCGCAAGCGTGAGCGCATCGTGCTCAAGGGCGAGTTGCCCTCGCCGCTCAATCCGCCATCGGGCTGCCCATTCAATCCGCGTTGCCCGCTCGCTTTCGAACCCTGCCCGATCCTGCGTCCGGCACTTCTTGCGCATGAGAGAAGCCTTGTGGCATGCCATGCCGTGAACAAGCCCGCGGCTGCACCCCAGGCGGCCTGATATCCAATCGGAGATCAAAACATGTCCCGCGCTGAACACTCGACCGGCGAAGCCCTTGTCGGCCTGCTCGAATCCTATGGCACCGACACGATTTTCGGCATACCGGGCGTTCACAATGTCGAGATGTATCGCGCACTGCCGCGCTCGAAGATCAAGCATGTGCTGGTGCGCCACGAACAGGGTGCGGGCTTCATGGCGGATGGCTATGCGAGAGCCTCCGGCAAGCCCGGCGTGTGCTTCACTATCACCGGGCCTGGCCTAACCAACATCATGACGCCCTTGGGCCAGGCCTGGTCCGATTCGAGCCCAGTCTTGTGCATTTCATCCGCCCTCGACATCGCCGACAGCGCGCAGGGACGCGGCCGGCTGCATGAAATGCAGAACCAGCTCGGGGCGGCTGCCACGATCACCAGTCTTGCCGTGCGCGCCTATACGCCACAGGACGTGCGTGACGGCGTGTCGCGCGCCTTCACCGCCTTCGCCTCGATGCGTCCGCGCCCGGCCTATCTCGAAATTCCTCTCGATCTTCTGAAGGTTCCCGCAGGCGACGGCTGGAGGGCGCACCGGACGCCGAAGCTGCCGCCGCCCGATGTCGGCCAGATTGAGGAAGCAGCGGAGCGTCTTGCCAAGGCGAAATTCCCGGTGATCCTGCTGGGCGGTGGCGCGCTCAATGCCGGCAACGTGGCGCTCGCCATCGCCGAGAAACTTGGCGCCCCCATCATCACCACGACCGCCGGAAAAGGTGCGGTGCCCGAAAATCACCCTCTCTGCCTTGGCTACCGTCTGGCGCGCCCCTCCGGGCAGAAAATGCTGCGCGATGCCGATGTGGTCCTATGCGCCGGATCGGAAATGGCGGAAACCGATTTCTGGGATTCAGGCTTTATTCTCGACAAGGGCCTGATCCGCATCGATCTCGACGCGATGACACTGGCGAGGCCGCACGGCGCCGACATCGCCATCCTCGCTGATGCCCGTCAGGCGCTGGAGGCGATTGCCGCAAGCCTTCCCAATGATGATCACTCGGCACGCCGCAAGGCGGCCGAGAAGACGGTGGCGGCAACTCACGCTTCGGAAGGTCTGGGCGATGATCAGCTGCGTAAAATGTTGAGCAAGGTACTCGCCGTCATCCGCGATGCTCTGCCGCCCGAGACAGTGATCGCCTCCGACATGACGCAGATCGCTTATGCCGCCAATGAGATATTCCCGGTCTTCGAACCGAGGAGCTGGCTTCATCCGGTCGGTTTCGGCACGCTCGGCTTTGCACTTCCGGCTGGCATCGGCGCCAAATTCGGCTGCCCGGGCAAGCCCGTCGCGGTGATGATCGGCGACTACGGCATCCAATACACGATCAACGAGCTGGGCACCGCCGCCGAGCACAAGCTGCCCCTCGTCATCTTGATGTGGAACAACGATGCGCTTGGTCAGATCCGCGATGACATGGTGAACAAGGGCATCCAGCCCAATGCCGTCACGCTGATCAATCCGGATTTCCAGGCGCTGGCCAAGGCCTATCGCTGCCATGCCGAGAAACCGGAGTCGCTCAAGGACCTTGCCCAGGCGATCGATCGCGCCCTTAAAGCGGCGGGTCCGACGCTGATCGAAATGACGCCGCGCATGCTGAATGGCTGAGGCTGCAGTGATTTTCGACGTCGACGGCGTCCTGCTCGATCTGACGCCGGAGGAAGAGGACGCGTTTTTCTGGGCCTTTGCCAAGCTTCACCAGCTGAGCGGCCTGTCGCGCGACTGGGACGGCTATCGCATCCGCAATGACGTGGAGATTATTACCGAGATCCTCGAAACCCATTTCGGGCGCTCGCCGTCACCGGGCGAACGCCAGGCGGTGATCCGGGCCTATCTCAGCCATCTGGCGAACGGCATCGATGCGGGGCGGCTCAAACCTTCACCAATCGCGGGTGCCGAGAGCCTCCTCGACGATCTCGCCGGCACGCTGAAGCTCGGCATCGCCACCGCCAATCTTCTCGAAGCGGCCAGCTTGCGCCTCGCCGCCTGCGCGATTTGGGAGCCCGTCAAGAACTGCGCCTTTGGCGCCAATGGCGGCGGCGCCAAGCGCCAGATTCTCGCCCGCGCCATGGCAGATCTTGCTTTACCCCCTGATCGCATCATCTTCATTGGCGACAATCTTAACGATGTCGAGGCAGGCTTGGCCAACGGCGTCCATTTCATCGGCTTTTCTGAAGATCAAGCCAAATGCCGCTATTTGGCCGATGCAGGTGCGAAGCGCGTTTGCAATCATCATCGGGATACGCTGAAACATATACGAGACGCACTTCGCCTCTGAGTCGGAAGGAGACGGCGCCCAAAGATGGATGGTCATCCGAACCAATTTGCGCTGCTGCGCACCAGGCGCTTCTGGCCGCTTTTTGTCACTCAGGCGATCGGCGCCTTCAACGACAACGCTTTCCGCTACGCGCTGTCGATCCTGCTCATCTTTGATCTCGGCCCCAGGCTTGGTTTCAATGCCCCGCTTCTCAACACTGTATCCGCCGGCCTCCTGATCCTGCCCTTCTTCATCTTCTCGGCCACCGCCGGACAGATCGCCGACAAGTTCGACAAGGCGTTTCTGGCGCGGCGCATCAAATTCATCGAGATCCTGATCGTCGCTCTCGCCTCTTTCAGTCTGTTCACCGATCAGGTCTGGCTGCAGCTCCTGACCGTCCTTCTGACCGGCATTCAGTCGGCGTTCTTCGGCCCGATCAAATATTCGATCCTGCCGCAGCATCTCGAACGCGACGAGCTTCTCGGCGGCAATGGCCTCATCGAAATGGGCACCTTCCTGTCTATCCTGCTCGGCACCTTGTTCGGCAGCTTCGCCATCCATTCCGAATTCGGCCGCCATGGGGTGAGCGTCGTGATGATCGGCCTCGCTATCATCGCCTATCTGAGTGCACGGCAGATTCCGCAAGCATCGCCGCCGCAGCCCGATCTCAGGATAAACCCCAATATCGTGCAAGCGACATGGCGCATGATCGCCATCGCGCGTGAGCGCAAGGATGTCTTTCTCGCCATTCTGGGCATTTCCTGGTTCTGGCTCCTCGGCGTCATCTTTCTCACCCAGATTCCGCTCTTCACCCGCATCGAGCTCGGCGCCAACGAGACCGTGGCGAGCCTCATCATCGCTACCTTTACCGTGTCGATCGGTCTCGGCTCCATCGTCACCAATCGTCTTTTGAAAGGTGAAGTATCGGTCAAATATGTTCCCGTCGCCTCGATCCTGATCACGCTCTTCATCATCGATCTCTATTTCGCGACCGGAGCTTTGCGGACGAGCGATGCGAGCACGCTCCTCAGCCCCATCGATATCCTCGCCCGTTTCTCCGGCTGGCGGGTGCTTGTTGACCTTGCTCTCATTGCCTTTTGCGCCGGGCTTTTCGCTGTGCCGCTCTATGCCCTGGTGCAACAGCGCTCATCGCCGCAGAAGCGCGCCCGTGTGATCGCCGCCAACAACATCATCAACGCGATCTTCATGACCGCGGCGACGGTCATCTCCTATTTAGCCCTGGATGCCGGCCTCTCGGTGCGCGGGCTGTTCTTCTTGACCGGTCTCGCCAACGCGCTTGCCGCTTTGTTGATCTGCCAGCTTCTGCCGCAGGAACTCGCCGCCTATGTGGCGAGACGCCTATTCCGCCTCCTGTACCGGGTCGAGATCAAGGGCTTCGAGAATTTTGCCAAGGCGGGCCGCAAGGCGCTCATCATCGCCAATCACACCTCGTTCCTCGACGGGCCGCTGGTCTCGGCCTTCCTGCCGGAACGCTGCCATTTCGCCATCAACACCCATGTCGCCAACCGCTGGTGGGTGAAGCCCGCTTTCCAGCTGTTCGACCTGCTGCCCATCGATCCCGCCAATCCGATGGCGCTCAAGACGCTCGCCAGTGGCCTGAAGCGCGGGCGCAAGGTCGTCATATTCCCGGAAGGCCGGATCACCCGCACCGGCTCGCTGATGAAGATCTATGAGGGGCCGGGCGTCATCGCGCACCTGGCCGGGGCCAGGATCCTGCCGATCCGCATCGACGGCGCGCAATACACGCCCTTCTCGCTGATGAAGGGCAAGTTGCGGCTGCGCTGGTTTCCCAAGATCACCTTGACCTTCCTTCCCCCGGTCAAGCCCGAGGCGCCGGCGCATCTCAAGGGCGCCGAATTGCGCGAATTCCTCGCCGACCGGCTTTATGACGTCATGACCGACATGATGTTCCGCACCAGTTTCGTCGACGAGACCTTGTTCCAGTCGCTCATCGCCGCGCGCAACGTCCATGGCAGGAACCATCAGGTGCTCGAGGATATCCAGCGCACCCCTTTGACCTATGGCCGTATCGTGATGGCGAGCTTCATTCTGGGCCGCCGGCTCGCCGCCTTGACGGCGGGCGAGAAAAACATCGGTGTTCTTCTGCCGACCGCCGCCGGCTGCTTCATCACTTTTTTTGGCCTTCTCAATTATTCGACCGGCCCCGTCAATATGGCGCTCGCCTGCAGGACGGCGGAAGTGAAGACAATAATCACCTCGCGCCGTTTCATCGAGGCTGGAAACTTCGCCGATGACATAGCACTCCTGGAGAAGGAAGCGCGGATCATCTGGATCGAGGATGTGCGCGCCGGGATCGGCCTTGTCGACAAGCTCTATGGCCTGATTGCCGGTCTCTTCCCGAAATCAGCTCTCTCCCGTCTCGGCCACAATCGCGATTCCCATGCGCCGGCGGTGATCCTCTTCACCTCGGGGTCGGAAGGCCAGCCCAAGGGAGTCGTCCTCTCTCATTACAATGTGCAGGCCAATCGTCATCAAGCCGCGGCACGCATCGATTTCACGCCCAAGGACATCGTCTTCAACGCCATGCCGATGTTCCATTCTTTCGGGCTCAACGCCGGCACTTTTCTGCCGGTTCTCGCGGGAGTCAGGACCTTCCTCTATCCCTCGCCGCTGCATTACAAGATCGTCCCGGAAATGGCCTATGACATCAACGCGACGGTCCTGTTCGGCACCGACACCTTCCTCACCGGCTATGCGCGCAATGCCCATCCTTATGACTTCTACGCGGTGCGCTTCGTCGTTGCCGGCGCCGAGCGGGTGCGGGCGGAAACGCGTCAAACCTGGATGGACATGTTCGGCCTGCGCATCCTCGAAGGCTATGGCGTCACCGAATGCTCGCCGGTGCTGGCGGTCAACACGCCTATCCACTACCGCGCCGGAACGGTAGGCCGGCTTCTCGACGGCATCGAATACCGTCTCGACAAAGTCGAGGGCATCGAGGAAGGTGGCCGCCTGATCGTCAAGGGCCCCAATATCATGCTCGGCTATTTGCGCGCCGATGCACCAGGCAAAATAGATCCGCCGGCCGATGGCTGGCACGATACCGGCGATATCGTCAAGATCGATCAGAGGAAATACGTCACCATTCTCGGCCGGGCCAAGCGCTTCTCCAAGATCGCCGGTGAAATGGTCTCGCTCACGGCCGTCGAGATCAAGCTGCAGCATGCCTTTCCCGATCATGTCCATGCCGTCGTCGCCATCCCCGACCCGAAAAAGGGCGAGCAACTGGTGCTGTTCACCACCGATACCAAACTCGACCGCGCGAGCGTATCGCACCGCCTCAAGGCGCAAGGCGGCATGGAGCTGATGGTGCCGCGAATCATCATGCAGGTCGAGACCATGCCCATTCTCGGCACCGGCAAGACCGATTATGTCACCTTGAACCGCATGGCGCGGGAGAAAGCAGTAACGTGACGGCAATCGGCATCGCGCTCGATGACAGGGACCGCGCCTCTCTCGACGGCGCCCACGGCCCGGCCATGCAATTCGCCATGCGCCTGGTGCTCGCCGCTGCCGAAATTCTCGGCGCCCGCTCTCTCGTTTCCGTCACCTTCGCCCATATCGATGCCTGCTTCTATAGCGGCGAGGCGCATGTCGATTTCGCGCAATATCTCCTCGCTCACGGGGCACGGCTTGCCATCCCCGCCTGGACGAATAATGGCGTCGTGAGCCTCGCCGATCCGGATATTCGTCCTGAGGCAAGCGACCCGCAAACGGTCATGGGTGCCCGCAAGCTGATGCAGCTTTATGAACGGCTCGGCTGCAAGCCGGTCTGGACCTGCGCCCCCTATCAGCTCCCGGGCGGCCCCCGTTACGGCGACCACATCGTCGCCGGTGAATCGAATGCCGTTTCCTTCTACAATTCCGTCATCGGTGCCCGCACCAACAAATATGGCGATTATCTCGACGTCGCCTGCGCCCTCATCGGCAAGGCACCTTATGCCGGCCTGCATCTCGATGAGGAGCGCCGCGGCGACATCCTCATCCGCACCGATGCCATCCCGGATGACTGGAAGAACGACAACATCTTCTATCATCTGCTCGGCCACTATGCCGGCCAGTTTTCCGGCCGCCGCATTCCGGTGATTTCGGGCCTGCCGCCGCAAAAGACGATGGATTCGCTGAAAGCGCTGAGCGCCGCCGCAGCCACGTCGGGCGGTGTCGCGATGTGGCATGCCCAAGGCATCACGCCCGAAGCGAAAACACTGGACCATGCCTTCCAGGGCGGCGCGCCCGGCGCGATCCTCGAACTGACCTCCGCTTTGCTGGCAAAGGCACGCCAGGACCTGACGAGCGCCGCTGACGGTCCCCTCGACATGGTGGCGCTCGGCACACCGCATTTCTCACTGACCGAATTCGAAAGGCTGATGCCTTTCATCGACGGACGCAGGCTCAAGCCGGGGCTTGCCTTCTATATTTCGACCAGTCGCCATGTGCGCCATGAGGCCGCGACACGGGGGTGGCTCGGCGATCTCGAGAAATTTGGCGCCACCGTCATTGCCGATACCTGCACCTATTATTCACCCGCCGTGCGCCGATGCCGCGGACACATCATGACCAATTCCGCCAAATGGGCTTATTACGCGCCCGGCATGCTGGGCGTCGAGGTCTCGTTCGGCAGTCTCGCCGAATGCGTCGAAAGCGCAGTCAGGGGCGAAGTGTGGCGCGATCCGCGGCTATGGACGAACGGCCTGCCGTGATCGCCGCACGCATTCTGCATGGCGGTGTGGCCCGGGGCAATGTTCTCACCCTCACTGAACCCTTGAGCTTCTGGGGCGCCTTTGATCCGCGCTCGGGCGAGATCATCGATATCCATCATCCGCAGAAAGGCACCTGCATCTCAGGTACCATTCTCCTGATGCGTGAGACGCGCGGCTCAGGCACCGCACCTGGCGGGATGGCGGAAGCATTGAGGCTCGGCACCGCTCCCGCTGGCGTCATCCTGATCGAGCCCGACATCAACCTCGCCATTGGCGCCATGGTGGCCGAAACGCTTTATGGCCGGAGCTGTCCCGTGCTTTCAGTCGGCGAAGATGACTATGCGAAACTGGCGCAAGAGGCGGCGCTGGAAATCACCGCCGGGGGGCTAATTACTCCGCTGCCGCGAGCCGTCCCTCGGGCTTAGCGTCATCCCGGTCGCCATGGACCGCTTGCGCTTCCTCTGGAATGCGGAACACATTCCAGGCCCAGGCCCTCTGGCCGAGCGAGACGAGCCCCGTGGCCCAGGACATTGGCGCCGACAGGCCAAGGCCGAGCACGATCGGCGACAGCCACAGGAAGGTCTTCGTCGTGATCAGGAAGGCAAGCACGCCGATCAGGATGCCGCTCACCATGTGCCAGGCATGCTTGTGCAGGAGTTCGTTGAAGGACGGCGCCTCCTCGGTACGTTTCTGCGCCTTCCAGCCGGAATCGCGGCCGAGCAGCACGTCGAGCACGAAGCCCGACTGGATGAGCATCATGATCGGCGACAGCAGAGCGGAAAGCAGGGATTCGGCAAACAGGCTCTTGATCAGGCCGCCGGCACCGCCACAGCCGCGTCGCAACTCCCGATCCAGCATGGCGGCGATGATACCGAGGATCTTCGGCACGAACAGCACCGCCATGGTGAGGGTGAAGAGTCTGAGAGCACGCTCAGGATCGAAGACCGGCCAGGCGGGAAATAGCGAGAAGCCCTCGGGAAAATAATTGGGTTCTGTATATTTGGCGACGGTCGAGAGAACGAGGCCCGTCAGCATAAGGAAGAGCCACAAAGGCGAGGCAAGATATGACATGATGCCCTGCAGGAAGTGGATGCGGCTCACCCAATGCAGGCCCTTCACATTGAGAAGCTTGATATGCTGTAGATTGCCCTGGCTCCAGCGCCGGTCGCGCGCTGCAAGCTCGATCAAATTTGGCGGCGTTTCCTCATAGGAACCGCCGAGACCAGGCAGCATATAGACCGCCCACCCGGACCGGCGCAGCAGAGCCGCCTCGACGAAATCATGGCTCATGATATGGCCGCCAAACGGCTTACGGCCCTGAAGTTCCGGCAGGCCAGCGGCTTCAGCGAAGGCCTTCACCCTGATGATCGCATTGTGCCCCCAGTAATTCCCATCGCGCCCGTGCCAGGCCGCGAGGCCATTGGCGACGATCGGTCCATAGACGCGGCCGGCGAATTGCTGCATGCGTGCATAGAGCGTCCAGCGATTATGCAGGAGCGGCAGAGTCTGGATGATGCCCGCTTTCGGATCCGCCGCCATTGCGCGCGCGAGCGTGACAAGCGTCATGCCCGCCATCATGCTGTCGGCATCGAGCACGATCATTGCTTCATAGGCGCCGCCCCAGCGGGTGACGAAATCGGCGATATTGCCGGCCTTCTTGTGATGATTGTCGGCACGGCGCCGGTAATAGACCTTGATCTCGTTGTGCAACTGCTGGCGCAATTCGGTGAAGACCTTGGCTTCGTTGCGGATATGAGCCGGCTCGCGGCTGTCGCTCAGCACGCGGATCCTCGTGATAGACCGGCATGAGGAGAGCGGTGCGCCCGATCTCCTCCTTGTCGGCCAGCACATAGCGCTGACGCCTCAGGCACAGGAAGCCCAGGACGGCGCTCGCGCAGGCAAACGAGATCCATGCAAAAGTCACGGCGAACAGAGCGGCAAAGATGACCTGCAGCCAGGTGATGTCGGCCGGGCTGATGACCTGATAGATTTCATAAGTGCCAAGGCCGGTCAGAGCGACGGTCGCCGAAAACACGAACCAGCGGCAGAAATGGATGCTGGGATGCGACCGGCCGGCCGGGAGAGCGCCTCCCGGCGACCAGTGGTGAAGATCCTGAACAGGCATGGCAAGCCGGGATTCCGGCGGTAGAAGATCGTCTTTCGCGGGTGCGAGATCTACGATTTTGTCCATCGATAGAGCCATGTTTCGCTTACCTTGTCCTGGCCGCGCTTCAACACGGCCCGGAATTCGGACATCTCGGCGCTTCCGACATCGACTTCGAATGACAGCCTGACGCCGCCATTCTGCGGATTGGGCTGAGTAACGACATTGCTGATCGTTCCTTGGAAATCGATGACATAGAGCCGCTGTTTCTGGTCGAAATTGAGACCGCCGCCCGAGAATCTCGCCATCGCCTTGAAGTCCTTGCGGTCGGTCGGCCACTCATCGCACCAATAGAGCCTATAGACGAAGGAGGCCGAGCCGTCCTTGGCCGGTCTCTGCTTGGGCTGCCAGAAGGCGGCGATATTGTCGTTGATCTCGCGCTGCGAGGGGATTTCATAAAGTTCGACGGCACCCTGGCCCCAATCGCCTATGGGTTCCACCCACAGGCTCGGCCGCTTTTCATATTTGGCTTCGAGATCGAGGAAATCGCCATAGCGGCGCTTCCGCTGGATCAGGCCGAATCCGCCCGGACTGTTATCCACGAAAGCACTGACTTGTAGCGTCTTCGGGTTGGCGAGAGGCCGCCACAGATATTCACCCGCACCCGTCAGCATCATCAGCCCGTCCGAATCGCACACCGCGGGGCGATAGTCGTCGAACGCGGAATGGTTCATCGCATCAAAGAGGAACATGCTGGTGAGCGGCGCAATGCCGACATGTTCGAGATCGCGGCGCGGGAAGATCGTCATCTCGACATCCATTTGCGTCGCGGCACCAGGCTTGATGGTGAAGCGATACGCACCCGTCGCCGAGGGACTATCGAGCAGCGCCCACACCACGACCGAAACCGCATCCGGCGTCGGCGTGCGGATCCAGAACGAGCGGAAGAACGGAAACTCTTCGCCATTGGGCTGACCCGTGGCGATGGCGAGGCCACGCGCCGAGAGCCCATAGAGATGGCCCTTGCCTATGGCGCGGAAATAGGAAGCACCCTGGAAAACGCAGAACTCGTCATTGTAGTCCTTGCTGTTGATCGGGTAGCGCAGACGGAATCCCGCATAATGAAGATCGACATCGCCCTTGGGCCGCTGCACCAGCGGACCGAAGGTGAAGAGGTCGGGGACGTAATTGAGCTTCGCCTGCTCGCCATCGGTCACGACGAAGATGTCGACCGGCGAGGTGTAATAGAATCCGGAATGGAACAGGTCGAAAGAGAAGCCATGCGGTTGTCCCTTCCAGATCGACTTGTCGGGAATGAAACGGATGTCGCGATACTGGTCATAGGTGAGATTTTCGAGACCGGGCGGCAGGGTTATTTTTTCTTCGACGAAAGGCTTCTTGGCACGCGCCCGCGCCAGCTCCAGCACATAGTCGTCGCTGAAGCTTTCGCCTTTGGCGAAAAGCTCGGTCGATTGAGCCGCTGCCTCAAGAAGACCGGTTTTGGAAGCAAGCCCCAGGACCGCAAGCCCTTGCAGCGTGTTCAATACGCCGCGCCGCGTAACGCTCATTCAACACAACTCCTCGCCCGACTTAAAGCAATGCCGGATCATCGTTTTTTGCCAGTTCACAGGAACCTGGGAGCACCCCCTAGTGCGGCGCAACATGAAGCCCCAAGAACGATTTGTAAAGCCCTGCGCGGGTCTCTACCCACGCATGATGGTGAGACTTTGTTCGCGTATATAGCGAGGGATGGTATATGGGCCCAATCCGACCTTGGCATCGACGCCCGATCCTTTCCAACCGCAAAAACTCTGAATACCCGGCCAAGCTCCCCTTGTCGCCCCGCTGCGTCGGTTGACGGAGAGCACACCCGCTTCGGCAAGACCGAGAAACCTCTCCATTTCCTTGGGATCCTCTGAATAGAGTCCCGCACAAAGCCCATAAACATTGCGATTTCCCAAAGCGATGCCCTCGTCCAACGAAACGCAAGCTTGGACCGATAGAAAGGGCAGAAAGAGTTCCTGTACGTTAATCCAGTGATCCGAGGGAAGTTCCGCCACCCACTGTCGGGTGACGAAATTGCCCTTGGCCAGAAGCCCGCCGGCAAGCCGCTCGCCGCCATGCACGATGCGGCCTTTTGACCGGCCCGCTTTCGCCGCCTTGCGGTCGGCAGAAACCAGCCGCGCCACCAGGAGGTCGCGATCGAAAGAGCAATAGACCTCATAGGCACGACCGCTCACATCATGGCGCCCCGCCGCAACATTGGGCCAGGCCTGACCGAGAGCCGATTTGCGGAATCGCGGGAGCACGGTATCGAGCCAATCGTGCAAGGGCACGAAATCTGCGGTGATGTCGGAAGCAGCGACGTGCGGTAGGGCTTTGGGCATGCAAGTCATTCTCTCAGCAGGCCTGGAAGCTAGCCTGCCGAAACATCGCCATGAAGCCTTCTGTTATCACCCCTTGGAACCAGCATCGTCAGGGGACGTTAATATGGGGCTGTTTGGGGGAATTGAGGACAGTCGCATGGATTTGAGCCCGGTCGACGGCAAAGCGACGGCGCAGATGCGGCTCCGTCTTTCAAAGCCGGTATCCTTTTCCATCATCGGAATATTCGTGATTCTGCTGATTGGTGCGTTCTATTTTGCCCGCGCCTTTTTCCTGCCGGTGATGCTGGCACTGCTCGTGACCCTGACCTTCTCGCCCATGGTGCGCTATTTGCGCCGCCACGGCATTCCCTCTTTCGTCTCCGCGATACTTCTGGTGATCGCCCTGTTCATTGCCTTTGGCTCGGCCGCGATCTATCTGTCTGATCCGGTAAGCCAGCTGTTTGCCGATAGTCCGATCATCGCCCAGCGCATCGAAGAACGCTTTGCCCCACTGCGCGAGCCTTTGCGCAAGCTCATGCAGACCTCGGCCCAGCTTGAGCAAATGGCTGCCACGGCGGAACCCTCTGCCGAAAAGGTCGTCGTCGCTCAGTCGGGGCTTGCTGGCTGGGCCGCGGACACGCTGGGCGGATTGACCACCACGCTCGGTGCGACCTTGGTGCTGGTCGTCTTCCTGCTGTCGTCGGGCGATCTCTTCCTGCAAAAGCTGGTGCGTATACTTCCGACCTTCAGCGACAAGAAGCGGTCCGTCCGTGTCGTCCATGACGTCGAATTCGAAGTCTCGCGCTATCTTCTTACCATCACCGGCATCAATATCTGCTTTGGTGTGATCATCGCCATCACCATGGCGATGCTCGGCATGCCTAACCCACTTTTATGGGGTGCCGCCGCAACGGCGCTAAATTTCATTCCTTATGTCGGCGCTGCAATCGGCACGGTCACGGCGCTGATCGTTGGCTTGATCACCTATGGCACGATCGGTCCTGCCCTGCTGCCGCCCGCTGCCTACCTGCTCTTTCATACGGGCTCGAGCTCAATGTCGTCGCCATCTTCATCTCGCTCGCTTTCTGGAGCTGGATATGGGGTATCATCGGCGCGCTCATCGCCGTACCGATCCTCGTCGTCGTCAAAGTATTCTGCGATTCCTTCCCCGGCCTCGGCCATTTTGGCGATTTCCTCGCCGGCAATAACTTCACCGTCGAACCCTTGAATGTCCAGGAAAATACTCCTGCGGAGACTGAGGGACCGGTCGACGCATCATCTTGACGTTGCGTCCCCTCTACCTATCTATTTGTAGAGCATTTGTTCCTGCGCGCTAGGTGGTGGGAACGCCCCCTTCCCTGGAACAGAAACGAACTATCGGCGTTGTGATCCGTTGGCAATGCTCGCACAATGCTACAGGAGTTTGTCATGGATGATATTGGCAAGAGACTGACCACTCAATGGAAGGATGCCGTGAATCTCGTTCTTGGCCTGTGGCTGATCGCTTCGCCATGGGCGCTTGGCTTCGTCACCGATCGGACGCCGACATGGAATGCCTGGGCGGTTGGCGTGGTCATCGCGGTAGCCGCCTTGGCGGCGCTCATCGCCTTCAACAAGTGGGAGGAATGGGTCGAAACCGTGCTCGGCGCTTGGCTAATCGTCTCGCCCTATCTTCTCGGCTTCTCGGCGCAGATGCATGTGACATGGAATCAGATCATCATCGGCGTCATCGTCGGCGGCTTGGCGATCTGGTCGGTGATGGCAACACCTGAGACGACGGGCCGCATAACGAGGTAAAGGCGAGGGAATGCCGTCCTAACCGGCATTCCCTTGTTGATCTTGGAGACTGGTGAAGCGCCAAACTTCGCAAAGTGTAACATGTTTCCTTTTCCGCACCTCGACGGCGACTAGGCTTCGCGCTAGAAACCTGCCCGTATCGAGGTTCACATGCACTATGCGAAGATCACGGAGCGGCTCCAGGGCCTCGGCTCCGACAAATGGGCTATTCATATCGAGGGCAAGGAACGCCAATCCCGCGGCGATGAGTTGATCTTTCTCTCCATCGGCGAACCCGACGCAGCCGTGCCGAAAGCCATCATGGATGTCGCCGATCGCCAGATGCGGTCCGGCCGCACGCGTTATTCCAACGGCCGCGGCGAGCCGCAGATCCTGCGCGCATTGTCTTCGATGTATTCGCAGCGCACCGGGCGCCATGTCAGTCCGAGCCAGTTCTTGTTCCTGCCCGGCACCCAGACGGCTCTTTATGTCGCCTTCATGGGCGTCATCGATTTGGGTGACGAAGTGCTCCTACCCGATCCCTATTACGCGACCTATGAGGGCGTGATCGCCGCGGCCGGTGGCATTCCCGTGCCGGTGCGCGCCGATCCGGATCGCGGCTTCCATTTGAGCGCCGATGATCTGGCAAGGAAGATCGGTCCGAAGACCCGCGCACTTCTCCTCAACACGCCCGGCAACCCGACCGGGACTGTCTTCACCTCAGATGAGATCGCCCGGATCGGCGCGCTCTGCCGCAAGCATGATCTGTGGATCGTCTCCGATGAAGTCTATGCGACGCTCACTTATGGCAACACGGTCTTCGTTTCCCCTTTTGACGACAAGGCCCTCGAAGAGCGCACCATCGTCGTTTCCTCCGTGTCGAAGTCGCACGCCATGCCGGGCTTCCGGTGCGGCTGGATCGCGGCATCGGAGGAATTCTGCGAACGCGTCCTGCCGCTTTCCGAAACCATCCTGTTCGGCTCGCAGCCCTTCCTCGAAGACGCCACCGCTTTCGCGCTCGAAAACCATTTTCCCGAAGTGGATGCGATGAAGGTAAGCTATGAGCGCCGCGCCAAGGCCCTCATTGCAGGAATCAACGGTTCGAGGGCCATTTCCGCACGCATGCCGGAAGGCGGCATGTTCGTGATGGTCGATGTGCGCAAGACCGGCCTTTCGGGCGATGACTTTGCCCGCCGGCTCCTCGCCGAAGAAGCCGTCGTCACGATGCCGGGCGAGAGCTTCGGCCTGGGCGGCGCCGGTCACTTGCGGGTCGCTCTGACGGTCGATGAAGAAGAGATCGCCGAGGCCGCCAGGCGGATCAAGCGGCTGGCCGAGCGCGTGGCATTACAGCCAAGTCGATGATCGATGCGGCGTGACCGGACGCTCTCGACTACCTGAGCGCGCTCATGAATTTTCGATTGAACCGGATATAGCCGCGCTCGGTTTCCTTCAGATGCGCTTGCGCGATCGCATGGAAGGCCGGGAGCTTGTGAAAGGGCACGATTGGATAGGCGTGATGCTCGGCGTGATAGGGCATGTTCCAGGCGAGGAAGCGCATCAAACGGGTCGTGAAGGTCGTGCGGGTGTTTTCGAGCATATTGGCGACATGCGGACAGCGTGCATGTTCGGCGAGAAGATAGGCCCTGAGAAAGGGTTGCCCAAGAAGCGCTGGTACAATCCATAGCCAAACAAGCACATCCGTGGCGAGAGTTATCGACACGGCAAGACACAGGACATAGAACAAAAAGGTGAGCCGCGCTTCGGTCACCACCTGCTGCTTCGCCCGGTCCGGCACGAAATCCTCATGGCCTCGCGCAAGCGCATTTACGAAAAGCGACTTCGTAAGCGAGATCCACATCGGGATGCCGGAGAGATATTTCACATACTGCCAGAAGGTTGCCGGTTTTGGCGACATGAGCTCGGGATCGAGCGCTTCATCATGGGTATGGCGGTGATGGGCGAAATGGAAATAGCGGAACCAGGTTGCCGGCACGAAGACGACGAAACCGGCTGCATGCGCGATCATCCTGTTGAGCCAATCGGATTTGAAGGCCGTGCCATGGACACTCTCATGGAGCGCGGTGAACAGGAAGATGATCGCGATCCCCAGCGGCACAAGCAAAAGGGGCCAATAGGGAATGCCAAGGGCAATCGGGATGGCGAGCACAGAAATGAGCGCCAGATGTGAGGTGAGCTGTGCGATACCCTTGCCATCGGACAGGCCGGTCAGTTCACGGCGCTGTTCCGCCGTGAGTCCCGCCAGCAGGCTGCGATGGTCGACCTCGGACATGACTCAAAGGTAGTCGCCGCAACGAGAGGACTCAAGCGGCGGTCGTATTTTCCACGGGTAAGGCTACGAAAATGGCAATCGTGACCGGATAAGCCCTTGCTTCTGTCCGCTCAATTCACAACAATACGCGTTCGGAGGAAGACCAGATGGCTCAGGAAGTCGAGCTGAAATTCCTCATCGAAAGTGGCGGCCTTCCGATGCTCGACAGCTTGCCCCTTATCGGCAAGCGGCTGCGCCATGCGCGCCGCGAACATATCGAGACGACCTATTTCGACACGCCTGAACGCTTATTCACCGATCATGGCTTTGCCCTGCGCGTCCGCAAAAACCGCAAGGGCAGGCTGCTCTCGGTCAAGCAGACGGGCTCCCCCGGTATGGAACGGGGAGAATGGGAGCGGCCCATTTCGAAAGATGAGCCAAGCCCGCAGGATATCTCCGAAACACCGGCGGCAGCGCTGCTGCGTGGAAACGGCGCCGATGGGCGGCTGGAGCCTCTTTATACCGTGACGGTCGATCGAGCGACTTTCCTGGTGAAGGAAGGAATGTCACGGATCGAAGTTGCTGTGGACCGGGGTGAGATCAAGCACAATGGCAGGCAGCTTCCGGTCTGCGAGCTTGAGCTCGAATTGAAGAAGGGCGACCCCCGCCGGCTCTTTGCGCTGGCTCGCCAGTTCGTCGAAAAGGCGCCGCTGCGGCTGAGTTTCGTCAGCAAGGGCGATCGCGGCGATCGCCTCGTCGATGGCAGCTGGGGCCGTCCCATTGGCGCCTCGACGCCGAATCTCATCTCGCAGATGACTGCAGGGGAGGCCTTTCGCGCCATTTGCCATACCTGCCTGCACGACTTCATGCTCAATGAGCCGGCACTTGACCAGGACGCCGATATCGAAGGCGTTCACCGGGCACGCATCGCCATTCGCCGGTTGCGCGCGGCATTGAGCCTGTTCCGGCCGGTCGTCGCGGATGGAGACTATGACCATCTGCGCGAGGAACTTTCGTGGCTGTCCGATCTTCTCGGGACCGCAAGAGACCTCGACGTGCTGCAGCAGGAGACTTTCGAACCGCCTATCCATGCCGGGCAAGCCCCCCTTGGCGCCAGTACCCTGCTGGCCGAAGTAGCTGAGCGCCGAAAGCGGGCCCACGAAGCCCTGCACCAGGCGCTCCATTCCGATCGCATGCGCAGACTGCTCTTCGATCTGGCCCGCTGGCTCGATGGAGGCGCATGGCGGACGAACGGGGCAGGCGGCGCCGAAGACCCGGTTTTGACGCGTGCCAGCGGACTGCTCAAGAAGCGGTTCAAACGCCTATGCAAGCGCGCCCGCCTTCTCGGCGAAGCAGGCGCCGAAGAGCGTCACCGGATCAGAATCGCTGCCAAGAAGCTTCGTTACATGAGCGAGTTCTTTGAAAGCCTGGTCACCGGCGCCAAGCAGCGCCGCAGATTCAAGAAATCTGTCCGATCACTCGAATCCATTCAGGCCTGCCTGGGCGAGATTCATGATGCCCAAGCGCGCGGCGAATTCCTGGAAAGCCTGGTCACGAACATAGCGGGCGTCGAATCGGCCAGCCGGGCGGCGGTCACGGCCTTCGCCGCCGGCGTTTTCACCGCCACGGAAAGCCCTAATGAAAAGAAGTTGATTCGCAAGGCAATGAAGGCATTCGCCGCGATATCCGGACGCAAGCCGTTCCTGAAATCGGCCTGACCTAAAGCACCTGGTAGCCGAATTCTTCCGCCTGCTCGGTGAGCCATTCCCAGAAATTCTCGGCGAACCCGCGGAACACCGAGAGCTCGAATTCATCGCTCGCCGTCTGGACGAGGTGAACCCCCACATGCGCCATTTGAGTGGCCGCCGACTTGCCCGGTCCGAAGACGGAAGGATGGAGGTCGACCGGCGTGCCTTTGGCGAGAAGTGCTCGCGCCTTCGGTCCCGCGATGCGCAGGATGACGCGGCCATGGCTCTGGTCCGAGCAGGAAGCAAGTCCGTTGAGCTTCGCCTTCACATCGCGATAGAGCTCGCCATCGGCCTTGCCTTGGGCGATCGCGTAATACTGATCCGGCCCGCACCAATGGAAGGAAATAGAGTTCTTGCCGGTGCTTTCGCCGATACCCGGCAGCGGACATTTGTAAGCGGCCTCGATCGCCTTGCTGAGCGCCGCCGACTGATCCTTGCGCGCAATAATGGTGACGATCGACATCGGATGGCGCACCGAAAGCGTGACGCCTGGTGGCCCCTTGTCGGCGCCGAAGCGGCCCTGCACCGCGACATCGGCCAGGACTGAGACGCGCTGGATGACGGACTTAGGCATGGAGCTTCTTGTTCTCCTTGTCGTAATGCATGGGATCGCAAATCTCGGCATACATGTGGATATTGCGCAGGCCGTCGAAGATCTTGACGACTTCGCCATGACGCTCACGCCCGCTTTTCAGTAGCGCCAGGCCCAGCCAGTAGCCAAGCGTCGGCGAATAGGCAACCGAGGTTGTCGAGGGGCCTGATGCCGACGACAGCGTCGCGGTCCTTCGCCACCATGCCTTCGCGGCTTGCCATCATGCGCCCGATATAGTCCTTCTTGGTCGACATCATGCGTCCTAAGCCGAGATCGGCGGCGGTCGTCGTGCCGCTGAGCTCGCTGCCGGCCACATGACCCTTCTCGACGCGCATCACCGAGAGCGCTTCGATGCCATAGGGCGTGATGCCGAATTCCTCACCCGCCTGCATGATCGCGCGCGCGACAAGGTTGCCATAGTCCGCCGGCACCGACAGCTCATAGGCATGCTCGCCCGAAAACGAGATGCGAAACAGCCGCGCCGTCATGCCGCCGAGGATGCTGATTTCCTTTGCCGCGAGATAGGGGAAGGTCTCGTCGCTGAGCGTCACGTCATCGACGATCTTCTGCAAGGTCGGCCGCGCTTTGGGGCCGGCGACCGCCATTTGCGCCCATTGCTCGGTGACCGAGACATATTGCACATCGAGTTCGGGCCACAACGCCTGATGGCAGAACTCCATATGCGTCATGACCCGCGCTGCGTTGGCGGTGGTCGTCGTCATGAAGAAATGGTCCGGGGCCAGCCTCGATGTCGTGCCATCATCGAAGACGATGCCGTCCTCGCGCAGCATCAGGCCGTAGCGTGCCTTGCCCACTTCGAGCTGGGCGAAACCGTTGCAATAGAGCCGGTTGAGAAATTCGGCCGCATCAGGCCCCTGCACGTCGATCTTGCCCAGCGTCGACACATCGCAGATACCGACGCGTTCGCGCGTGGCCTTCACTTCGCGGATCACCGGATCGAGCCAGCCCTCTTCATCGGGCAATGGGAACCAGCTCGAGCGCATCCACAGGCCGGTCTCGACGAATACGGCGCCCAGTTCCTCCGCCCAGTCGTGCAAAGGCGTCTTGCGCACCGGCATGAAGTGATGGCCGGTAAACGGTCCGGCGAAGGCGGCAAAGGCGACCGGCGTATAGAAAGGCCGGAAAGTCGTCGTGCCGATCTCGGCGATAGACTTGCCGGCCGCTTCGGCGAGGATCGCGATCGCATTCACATTGCCGAGCTTGCCCTGGTCCGTCGCCATGCCGGCAGTCGTATAGCGTTTGGCAAGCTCGATCGAGCTATAGCCCTCGCGCGCCGCGAGCGGCAGGTCCTTGGGCGTCACGTCATTCTGATAATCGACAAAGGCCTTGCCGTGGCTTTCCTTCACCCACCAGAGCGGCTGCGCATTGAAGGCTTCATCGCGGCATTTGGGCAACGCAGCAGCCTTGGGCTTGAAGCCGAGTTCGCCCACCGCCTTGGCCGCCGCCTCGGCACCCTCGCGCAGGGTTTCGGAAAGCAGCATGGAACCATTGGCTGCGCCCGCGGCGATAAAATCGGCGCCCGTATTGGGCGGCAGGAACGCCTGAAGCCTGTCGTTCCAGACGGGCTTTGCACCCTTATGGCACAGAAGATTGACGACCGGGCTCCAGCCCCCTGACATCGCCACAGTATCGCAGGCAATATTGGTATGGTCCGAGAGCTCGACACTCGTCACGATCTTGCCCGGCGACACATCGGCGACGGTGCGGCCCTTGAGCACCGGAATGCCGGCAGCATCGGCCGCAGCATCTTTGCGGGAATCGATGATCACCTCGACATGGACGCCCTTGGCTTTCAGATCGCGCGCCGTGC
Source organism: Alphaproteobacteria bacterium (assembly GCA_005884715.1). GTDB lineage: Bacteria > Pseudomonadota > Alphaproteobacteria > Rhizobiales > Aestuariivirgaceae > Taklimakanibacter. The sequence goes on from VAZZ01000082.1 coordinate 26,768, forward strand.
GATAGCCCGAATCATTGCTGGTGAAGACGACGGCAGCCTTGCCGCTCGCCACTGCATAGCGATTGGCGAAAGTCCGCATCGCGGAGGCGAGCATGACCCCGGGGACATCATTGCCGCCGAAGATGATCGGCCTTTCCTCCGCCCCCGCCGCCAGAACGGCTCGCTTGGCCATGATTTTCCAGTAGCGCTGCCGGGGTTCATAAGGAGAAGGCTCCAGCACATGATCGTTCACCCGCTCGAGTGCGCCGAAGACATTGCCGTCATAGGCGCCGAAAGCGGTGGTGCGCGGCATCAGGCTGACATTGGCAAGCGATCCGAGTTCGGCGATCACGCCCTCAGCCCAGTCATAGCCGCTCTTGCCGGCAATCTCCTCATTCTCGCTGAGGAGCGAGCCGCCGAGCCTTGATCCTTCATCGAGGAGGATCACCCGTGCGCCCGCGCGACCAGCGGTCAGTGCCGCCATCAGTCCCGCCGGACCAGAACCGATCACCAGGAGATCGCAATGGCCATAGGATTTTTCATATTTGTCGGGATCGGCCTCATGCGTGGCGGAACCGAGACCCGCCGCACGCCTTATCATCGGCTCGTAGATCTTCTCCCAGAAGCTCTTCGGCCACATGAAGGTTTTGTAGTAGAAGCCGGCCACGAAGATCGACGAGGCGAGCGAATTGACGGCGCCGATGTCGAAGTTGAGCGACGGCCAGCGGTTCTGGCTTTTAGCGACCAGGCCGTCATAGAGCTCGATCACGGTCGCGCGAGTATTGGCTTCCCGGCGGCCGCCTTCACGCAGTTCGACGAGCGCGTTCGGTTCCGCAGCACCGGCGGCGAGCACGCCGCGCGGCCTATGATATTTGAATGAGCGGCCCATGAGATGGACGCCATTGGCGATGAGCGCCGAGGCCAGCGTGTCGCCCTGATGGCCGGAATACGCCTTGCCATCGAAGCTGAAAGTGAGATTCGACGACCGGTCGATCAGACCGCCTTTGCCGAGACGGAAGCCGGCCATCAGGATTTGTCCTTCTCGTTCTGCTTCTGCGCAAAGTCCCGCGCGGTCATGGTGGCGAAGATCTCGTGAGTTTGCGTGTCACGATCGACGACGATCCATGACCGGCAGCCGCCGCCCATTGATCCATCGACTTCGGATCGTTGGAGGCCGGGCGCTTGACCGACGCATCTCCGAGTTGGGTGAATTCTTCCGAAGGACGCGGACCGCAATAAGGGCATTTGATCAGCATTGGAGCAGTTCTTTCGTCAATGGAGATTGGGCGTGGCGCCGACGCCCTTTTCATCGATCATGTAACCGCGCCGGAACCGGTCGAGGCGATAGGGCGCGTTGAGCTGATGCGCTTCATTCTTCGCGATCGTATGGGCGAAGCACCAGCCGGACGCCGGTGTCGCTTTGAAGCCGCCATAGCACCAGCCGCAATTGAGATAGAGCCCGTCGATATGGGTCTTGTCGATGATCGGCGAACCATCCATCGACATGTCCATGATGCCGCCCCACGACCGCAGCACCCGGATCCGCGCGAGACCCGGTATCATCGCCATCCCGGCTTCGATCACATGTTCGACCGTCGGCATGTTGCCGCGCCTGGCATAGGAGTTGTAGCCGTCGAGATCGCCGCCGAAGACGAGGCCGCCCTTGTCCGACTGGGAGACATAGAAATGTCCCACACCATAAGCGATGACA
>VAZZ01000518.1 GCA_005884715.1 Alphaproteobacteria bacterium
AATGCCGGCGCTGCCGACAAGATGGAAGGCTCGACCATTCCGCTAGGGCCGAGCTTCGTCGATTTCACGATGCTGGAGCCAGTCGGCGTCACGGCCCATATCGTGCCGTGGAACTATCCCCTCGGCATGGTGGTGCGTTCGGTTGCCCCGGCCCTCGCCGCGGGCTGCACGGCGGTGGTGAAGCCAGCCGAACAGTCGCCGCTAACCGCTCTGGCTTTCGCCGAGCTTTGCCACGCTTGCGGCTTCCCGGCGGGCGTCGTCAATGTCGTTTCAGGGTTTGGCGAGGAGGCGGGTGCGGCACTTGTTGCTCATCCGCTCGTCCGCGGCATCACTTTCACGGGCTCGGTCGCCACCGGCCGCAAGATCTATATCAACGCGGCGCAGGGCCTGAAGCCCGCCGTGCTCGAGCTGGGCGGCAAGAATCCGATGATCGTGCTCGAAGATGCCGATCTCGAGCGGGCCGCCTTCGATGCGGTCGATGGCGCCTTCGGCAATAGCGGCCAGGTCTGCTCGTCGTCCTCGCGCTTGCTGCTGCAGAGATCGATTGCCGAGGAATTCCTGGAAAGGCTGGCAGCCCATGCGAAAAAGCTTGGCGTCGGACCGGGCCTCGACAATCTCGATCAGGGTCCGCTCGTCTCCCAGGAACAATATGACAAGGTGCGGACCTATCTCGCCCGCGGCCGTACATCTGGTGCACGGGTCAGGCTGGGCGGCGGCCGTCCACCGTCACTGGAGCGCGGCTATTTCATAGCACCCACCATCATCGACCAGGTTACTGCCGACAATATCTTGGCGCGCGAAGAGATCTTTGGTCCAGTCGCCGTGGCGCAAGTCTTCGACACGGTGGAAGAGGCCACGAAGCTCGCCAATGGCCTGAGCTACGGGCTCGTCTCCGGTGTTTACAGTCAGGACATCTCGCGCGCGCTGGAGCTCGCGCGTGAGCTCGAGGCCGGTTCGGTGTGGATCAATGGCTGGTTCATCGGCGGCGTGCAGGCGCCGACCGGCGGAATCAAGGACAGCGGCATCGGCCGCGAACGCGGTCTGCCCGGAATCCGCAATTATCTGAGCATCAAGAATGTCGGAATCCGGCTCTGACAGGAAAGTTTCGATCATGCCTTATGAGGAAAATAGAATGAGTCCTATCAAGAATGTCGAACACTACACGATCTTCAAGCACAAGGAGCATTGCGTCAACCAGATCGCGACGCGGGTGCTGAAGAATGGCGACCTCATTGCCGTCTTCAATGAAGAGCGTTTTCCCTATCACCATGACAGCGGCCAGACCTTGCTGACACGCTCCAAGGATGGTGGCAAGAGCTGGAGCGAGCCAACGGTCGTTCTTGCCTGGACGGCGACACAGGGCAATTGGGATTGCGGCATCTGCGAACTGGAAGACGGCACGCTGCTCGTCAATATGACGATCACCGGGTTCTTCAAGCGCGGTGTCAAGCCGGAGCAGCCCTCATGGAGCACGCATCCGCATACGAAAGAATGGGGCGACTGGACCTGGGCCTACAAGACGCAGGCCTGGCTCGGTACTTATGTGGTGAAATCGAGCGACGGCGGCAAAAGCTGGAGCGATCCCATCCCGGTCAATGTTCGCCCGCTGAAGCATGGCGGCTGCCGTCTGGGCTCGTGGCTCTTACCGAATGGCTCGCTGCTGATGGGGCTTTACGGACGCATTCATGGCTATGAGGAGGAAGGCGAGGGTGAGAGCACGCGCTCGGCGCTGATGCGCTCCGATGATGGCGGCGAGAACTGGGAATATTACTCGACGCTGGCTTACGATCCGGCCAACATCATCGACTATGAAGAACCGGGATTGCTGCGGCTCAAGGATGGCCGCCTAGTCTGCTTCATGCGCACCCATGTCAATCCGAGTAGTGATGCCAAGAACATGGTGATGACCATTTCGGAAGATGACGGCTTCAGCTGGACGCCGCCGAAATGGACGAATATCTGGGGCTATCCGCCCGAGCTCATCGCTCTTCAGGACGGCCGCTATCTGATGGTCTATGGCTATCGCCGCCCGCCCTATGGCGTGCGCGCTATCATTTCCGAGGATGGTGTCACCTGGGACCAAAAGAAGGAATTCGTCATCCGCGAAGGCGGCGTTCCCGGCGCCACGGCGACCGAGACGCCGGGTTCGAGCCGCATGTCACCGGCCTCCGGCAAGATCGCCGGCGGTGGCGTCGACTGGAACAATCCCGGCATCTATCAGCATATCGGCTATCCGAGTGTCGCCCAGACGAAGGACGGAACGGTAGTCTGTTCCTTCCATGAATGGAGCGATGATCCGAAGCCCTTGCAATATGTCCGCTGCACGCGGTTCCGCGTCTGAGGGATTTGTGAACGCGCTCGACATCAAGGCGGATCAGGCGGTGGAGCATAGGCTGCTCCATCGCGATCCCTTGGCTTATTGCGCCCATCCGCATCTGACTGCGGCGAAGACGGATAATTGGCTGCTGGTCTTCACCCAGAGTCTTCGCCGCGATCTCATCCTGCATCCGCCGCAAGATCCCTTTTACTGCAACATGCTCATGCGCTCCGAGGATCAGGGGCTGAGCTGGGGCCCGCCTGCTATCGTGCCGGCGCCGCGCTGGCATGGCGTCGAATGCGCGGGCCTCACCGCCCTGCGCTCGGGCCGGATCCTCCTCAATCAATGGCGCTTCGACTGGTATCCGCTGGATCATGCGCGCCGGCATCTGAACCCTGAAGACTATGATCCGCCGGAAAAGCTCATGGGGCCAAGCGCTATGGCGGCGGAACTCGTCGACTGGGCGCCCGATCCCTTGACGATCGCGCAGTGCTTTCCCTGGGCGCGCGGCAAGGGCCAGACCTGGATCCATCGATCTGACGATGGCGGCCGGACTTTTGCCCATTCGTCCCGCATCGACACGAGGCCCCTTAGCGGCGGCTATGGCATACGTGGCGCTATCGAACTGCCGGATGGTGAGATCATCCTTCCGCTCTGCGATGTTCCCCATTATCGCAATGTCTTTGTAGTGCGCTCACGCGACGGTGGTGAAAGCTGGTCGGGGCCTGAGCCGGTAGCGGGCGCCGAAGGTCATGAATTCGAGGAGCCGGCGCCGTTGCTCCTTATTTCCGGCCGCCTGATCATGCTGCTGCGCGACAACCGCTCGCGCATCCTCCATCTCGTTCGCTCCGAAGATGAGGGGCATAGCTGGACCGTACCCCGTGCGACCGGCATCATCGATTATCCAGCCCATTTGCTCGAGCTGCCGGACGGCAGGATCGTCTGCGTGACCGGCCGCCGCGCGCCGCCCTTCGGCATCATGCTTTATGTCTCGGAAGATGGCGGTGAGACCTGGGGTTGTGATCGCCCGATGATCGTGTGCGCAGGCTTTCCCAATCGCGATTTGGGCTACCCGACCATGGCGCTGCGCTCCGATGGCAGCCTCTTCATTGCCTATTACGGCCAGGATGCAAACGGTGTGACCGGCATCCATGCCTCGATCCTGAGGCCGCAAGCGATTGCGCCTGCACCGCGAAAGGATATCAATGGCCGCAATTGAACTTTCAGGCGTTGCCAAGTCCTTCGGCAATGTCGCCGTGATCCAGGGCGTCGATCTCACCATCGAGCATGGCGAGTTCATTGTCTTTGTCGGCCCCTCGGGCTGCGGCAAGTCCACTTTGCTGCGCATGATCTGCGGCCTCGAACCGATCACCTCGGGGACAGTCTCGATTGGCGGCAAGCCCATGCAAGGGGTGGCTCCGGCCAAGCGCGGTGTAGCGATGGTGTTCCAGAACTACGCGCTCTATCCGCATATGACTGTTGCCGAGAATATGGGCTTCTCGCTGCTCATGGAAGGACTGCCGAAGAAGGAGCGCGACGCCAGGGTTAGGCGCGCCGCCGAGACATTGCAGCTCGGCGAACTCTTGGCCCGCAAGCCCAAGGAACTGTCCGGCGGCCAGCGCCAGCGTGTCGCGATCGGCCGCGCCATCGTGCGCGATCCCAAGGTTTTCCTGTTCGATGAACCTCTGTCCAATCTCGATGCCGAATTGCGCGTCCAGATGCGCCTCGAACTCGCCAAGCTGCACAGGAAGCTCGGTGCTACGATGATCTATGTCACCCATGATCAGACAGAGGCGATGACTCTGGCCGACCGGATCGTCGTGCTGCGGAGCGGCGTCATCGAGCAGATCGGTACGCCGCTCGAGATCTATGCTTCGCCGCACAACCGGTTTGTCGCGGGCTTCATGGGCTCACCGAAGATGAGCTTCCTCAAGGCCAAAGTGGTCAAGGCGGTGGGGCGTCGGCTCACTCTAGCCGTCGCTGGGATGACGCCGAGTATGGTCGAGATCGAGCTCGCACCAGGCGCCAGCGTGGCGGATCAGGTAATGCTCGGCATCAGGCCCGAGCATTTCAGGCTCAAGGGTGCGAAGGGACCGCGCCTTGAAGCCAGGATCGACTTCGTCGAGCGATTGGGCGGCGATAGCTATCTGCATGCGCCCGACCACCCGGCTGGCGGCCTGATCATCCGGCAAGGTGAGGCGAGCGCGGTGAAGCCCGAAACGAAAGCAATGGCGATCGGTGTCGACTGGAATGAAGTGCATCTGTTTTCCGATGATGGCCGCGCCATTGACGTGAAGCGACCAGCCGGCGGATCAACTGTTGAAGCCAGGAGAAATCTAAGTGAATCCTGAACTGCTGAAATCCCGGCTTGCGGGCTGCTATGTCACTATCCCGACGCCCTTCGAGGACCGGGAAGGCTTTCCCGTCAATCATGCGGCCTTGCGCAGCTATGTGCGCTTCCTGATAAAAAACGGGCTCAGCACCGACTATGCCACGCTGCTTGCCGGCGGGGCCGCGGGCGATTTCTCGACCATGACCTTCGAGGAACGCCTTCGCGTCGGTGAAACCGTCGCCGATGAGGCGAAGGGCAGCGTGCCGCTCGCTTTCGGTGGCCAGTCGACCTCGACGCTCGAATTGGTGCGCTTGGCGCAGTCGGCGCAATCCATGGGTTTCGACTTCATGCAGGTCTCATGTCCCTTCTATTTCGCTCACACCGAAGGCGATTTCGAGGAATTCGTCACTGCCGCGGCAAAGGCCGCGCCCAATCTGGGAATCATTGTCTACAACACATTCTGGACCGCCACCGGTCTCTCCTTCGCGATGATCGATCGCCTGGCGCGTATCCCCAATATTATCGGGCTGAAATGGGCGACACCGCGCACCGACGCGATGGAGTTCGAGGACGTAACCTCGCATTTCTCCGAGCGCTTCACCATCATCGACAATAATCTCTTCTTTCCCTATTCGGCGATGCCGGCTTTGGGGGCGAAGGCCTTCGAGGTCCATCTCTGCAATTACTGGCCGGAATGGGGCATCAAGCTCATCGATGAGGTGAAGGTGCAGAATTATGCCGAGATTTCGCGTATGATGATCAATGAGGCAATGCCGTTCTACAAGCTCTGGGTCCGTATCGAGAAGGAATTTACCAGCGGCGACGGCTATCTCGACAAGCTGTGCATGGAGCTTGTCGGCCTGCCATCGTCACGCTGCCGTCCGCCGACCCGCGATATCCGTGAGCAGTATCGCGATGATGCCTATCGGATGATGAAGCAGAAGAAAGTGCCGCGCCTGGTCGCGAAATAAGCCATGACCCACCTGGTCAACATGATCATTCTCGATGACGACGACAATGTCGGTGTCGCCCTGCGCGATATTGCAGCAAGCGAGCAAGCCAGGAGTGCCAGCGACTGTCAGCTGCCGGCGATCGAACGGATTGTCCAGGGCCACAAGATCGCTTTGCGCAATATTGCTGAAGGAGAAAGGATCATTCGTTTCGGCGTGTCTGTCGGCATCGCCACGACAGCAATCCCGAAAGGCCTTCTCGTCCATGTCCACAATGTCAAAAGCCAGTATCTCAACAATGATGAGGACCACTATGAGTAGGACTTCGTCACGCAAGGAGCCCGTTGGAGCTAACGCCATGCGCGGATTTCTGCGCGCCGATGGCCGCAAGGGCATCCGCAATTTCGCCGTCGTCGCCTATCTGGTCGAATGCGCTCATCATGTGGCGCGCCAGATCGCGCAACCCTATCAGACGCAAGGCGCGCAGCTCATCGGTTTTCCTGGCTGCTATCCGAGCGATTATGCGCACCGGGTCATGGATGCGATGTGCACCCATCCCAATGTCGGCGCGGTCCTGCTCGTGTCCTTGGGCTGCGAGGAGTTTCGCCGCAGCGCCTTGCTTGACGCCGTCCAGGCTTCGGGCAGGGTAGCGAAGCTCCTGGTCATCCAGGAATGCGGCGGAACCCGTGCTGCCATCGATGAAGGCCGGCAATGGCTGGAGACGATACTCGCCGAGGCGAATGCCGCCCCGACCGTGCCGGTGGTCTTTTCCGATTTGGTCATTGGCACCAAATGCGGCGGCTCCGACGGCCTGAGCGGGATCACCATCAATCCGGCCGTCGGGCGCGCCTTCGACAGGCTGGGGGATGCCGGCGCGACGTTGATGTTCGAGGAGACCTGCGAGCTCATCGGCTGCCAGGATCACATGGCTGAGCGTGCCGTGACGCCTGAGCTTGGCCAGGAATTGAAGGCGGCGGTAGAGAAGGCGGACCGCTAGAAGTCGCTCGGCGCCTATGCCAAGAGCGGCACGCGTCCGATCGCCGGACTGATCAAGCCGGGCACTCGCCCGCCGCATCCTGGCCTCTATCTCATGGACACGGTCAATGACGGGCCGGTGCGCTACGGCATTCCCAATATCAATGACACGCAGACCATCACCGAAATGGTGGCGAGCGGCTGCCACATGATCATCTTCACGACCGGCGCCGGTTCGGTCGACGGTCAGGCGGTGGCGCCCGTCATCAAGGGTGTGTCCAATTCCAGGGTCTTTCAGCGGCTTTCCGACGACATCGATGTGAATGGCGGAACGATCGCCGATGGCGTCGAGACGGTTGACGATGTCGCCGACCGGATCGTCGCGCAAGTCGTAAGCCTTGCATCCGGCAATCCGAGCAAGTCGGAACAGCTCGGCCACCAGGAATTCGCACTTTCTTACAAGACCTACGAGCCTGCAGGTCCGGCCTGCCTGCCGGTTTGAAACAATAAAGCGCCACGGAGGAAACACAGATGAACAGGAACTGCAAAATTCTATCAGCGGTGTTTGTTGCAACTCTTGTCGCGACGGCGGGCATCGCCAAGGCGGCGGATGATGTGCGCCTGCGCCTCAACTGGATGTATTACGGCTCGCATGCCGGGTTCGCCTATGGCAAGGACAAGGGCTATTACAAGGATGCCGGTATCAATCTCGATATCCGCTCCGGCAATGGTTCGGGTTCCGCCCATCGCCTGGTGGCCAATAATGACAGCACTTTCGCCTATGGCTCCTGCGCCTCGATGCTCAATCTCGCGGCCAAGGGAGCGCCGCTCATTTCGGTTGGCGTGATCGATGCCATGGGAACGGAAGCGGTCATCGTCCGCCCCGATGCCGGCGTCAAGACGCTCGCCGATCTCAAGGGCAAGACCATCCTCACCACCGCCAATGCCGGCGTGAACACGTTCTTCCCGCTGGTGCTGAAAGCGGCGGGGCTCAAGGAGGGCGATGTGACCGTCACAAGCGTGCCTGATGGCGCATTGGTGTCGAGCTATCTGCAAGGGGCGGGCGGGGCCGTCGGCATATTGGGCGGGCTTGACGACAAGCCGGCCGAGATCAAGGCCAATGGCGGTGCGGCGCCGGTAACTTTTCCCTATTCCGACTTTGGCGTGAACCAGGTCGGCTATTGCATTGTCGCCAATACCGATACCGTCAAGAACAAGCCCGATCTGGTGAAGCGTTTCGTCGCCGCGACCATGAAGGCCTATAAGGAGACGGAGGCCAATCCCGATGCCGCCATAGCCTCGATGGCCGACATCGTCGGCGGCTCGATGGCCGAGGACCAGGGCAAGGCGCAGGCGCGTGCCGTTCTCGACGTGACGTTGAGTGTGCTCTATTCCAAGGCCAACAAGGACAAGAAGCTCGGCATGAACGTGCCGGCTGATTGGGACGATATGCTGGCCTTGATGAAGAAGTACAACGATCTCCAGACCGATAAGCCGGCTTCGGCTTTCTATACCAACGACTTCGTACCCTGAGTGGCACATTTTCTCTCTCTCCTGTTGCAACTCAATGGGAGAGAGAGCTTGTGATGCGATATGACAGCCGCCGCCATTGAAATCAGATCAGCGACCAAGACCTATGCTTCGGGCATCGAGGCGATTCATGCTTTCGGCCCTTCGAGCCTGAGCGTGGGGCCTGGCGAGTTCATTTCGCTGGTCGGCCCCTCGGGCTGCGGTAAGTCCACCTTGATGCTGATGATCGCCGGCCTCCTCGATTGTACGTCGGGTGAGATCGATGTCGGCGGCCATGTCGTCACGGCGCCCGAGACCAGCATCGGCATCATGTTCCAGGACAATACCCTGGTCCCCTGGCGCACCGTGCGCGGCAATATTGAATTGCAGATCGAATTGCGCGGCCTGCCGGTCGCCCAATACCGTTCGACCGTCGATCGATTGATCAGCTCTGTCAAGCTCGATGATTTCGCTGATCGCTATCCTTACGAATTGTCGGGCGGCATGCAGCAGCGTGCCGCCTTCTGCCAGACTCTTGTTCATCGTCCCCAAGTCCTACTGCTCGATGAGCCCTTGGGCAAGCTCGATGCGATGACACGTGAAGCTATCCGGCGCGACCTGCAGGCACTCTGGCTCGCGGATCGCCCGACTGTCATCTTCGTAACCCACAGCATCGAAGAGGCGATCCAGCTCTCGACCCGCGTCTGCGTGATCTCGCCCAGGCCTGGAAAAATCGAAAGAGTCATCGACATCGATCTGCCTTGGCCGCGCGATCTCGCCATCAAGCGCAGCGAGAAATTCAGCGCCTATGCAAGCAAGATTGAGGAAATCTTCCATGGCTATGGCGTCCTCTGAGAAGTCCCACAGCGCGCCGGCTGATGCCTCCTGGTGGCGCGGCTTTCTGCGCGGTCTCGCTCGTTCCTGGGCCTTCCTGCTGTTCTTCGCCGGCTTCTTCCTGTTCTGGCAATATGCGATCGATCTCTTCGGCATTCCGGCCTATATCCTGCCGCGCCCATCCGAGATCGTCACCCGCGGCTGGGCCGATATCGACCGTCTTCTCTATTACACCTATGTGACGGCGGTTGAGAGCCTGCTCGGCTATCTGGTGGCGATCGTCATCGCGGTGCCGCTAGGTCTCTCCATCGCCTTCTCGTCTTTCCTGCGCCGTACGATCTATCCGTTCTTCGTCAGCCTGGAGATGACGCCCAAGATCGCCTTCGCGCCGCTCTTTATATCATGGCTCGGCTTTGGCCTTCTGCCCAAGGTCATCATCGTCTTCCTGGTCTGCTTCTTTCCCGTGGTGCTCAACGCTATCCTGGCCTTCGGCTCGCTGAGCGAGGAACTGGTGCGCTTCATTCGCGCGACGGGAGCGAGCCCATGGCGGGCATTCTTCAGGGTGCGCTTGCCGGCGGCCCTGCCGCAATGCTTCGTCGGCTTCAAATATGCGGCGATCAACGCCACAGTCGGAGCGACGATCGCCGAATTCATCGGCAGCGATCAGGGCCTCGGCTTCTATATCCAGATCGTCACCGGCAATATGCGTCCCGATCTCGCTTTTGCCGGGATATTCCTCCTGACGCTTCTGGGGCTGGCGTTGTTCGGCGCCGTCACCTTGGTCGAGCGCTGGGTGATCCCCTGGCATATATCGCAGCGGCGTTCCCGATAAAGCACATGGATGATTCATGAACAAAAGATACGCCGCCGAAACTCTGCGGAAATTTGCCCGCGATATCCTCATCAAGGCAGGCCTGCCAGCCGAACCAGCGCAAGTCGTGGCGAAAGGCCTGGTCGAGGCCGATCTCTATGGTCATTCGACCCACGGCCTCGCTTTGCTGCCCGATTATGTCGATGAGATCGCCAATGGTGCGATGATGAAGGAGGGCCACCCCGATATCATCAGCGACTTCGGCGCGGTGGCACTGTGGGATGCAAAGCGGCTTCCCGGTATCTGGACGACCGAGCTTGCCGTCTCCGAGGCCGCGAAACGCGCCAGATCCTTTGGCATCGGCGCCGTCACCTTAAGACGCAGCCACCATATTGCCTGCCTAGCGGCTTTCCTCGAAGCGCCGGCGCGCGATGGCCTTGCGCTCATCATCCTGTCCTCCGATCCAAGCGGCTTCCATGTGGCGCCTTTTGGCGGGGTGACGCCGGTGATGACGCCCAATCCGATCGCCGTCGGTATTCCGGCCACGCCAGATCCGATCCTCATCGATGTCAGCACTTCGATCACCACGGCGGCGATGTGCGCGCGCATGCGCAATGCCGGAACACCGCTTCCGGGCAAATGGCTGCTCGATGGTGAAGGCAATCCCACCGACGATCCCCATGTGATGAAGAGAGGCGGCTCCATCCTGCCGATTGGCGGCATCGATCACGGCCATAAAGGCTATGGCCTGAGCCTGATGGTCGAGGCGCTGACCCAGGGGCTCGGCGGCTTCGGCCGCGCCGATCATCCCAAGGAATGGGGGGCCTCGGTACTCGTCCTGGCTTTCGCGCCCGAAGCTTTCGGCGGCCGCGAGGGATTTCTGCGCCAGACGGACTGGCTCGTCGAAGCGTGCGAGGCTTCGGCCGTGACCAAAGACAAGCCAAAGGTGCGCTTGCCAGGACATGCAGCTCTCAAGCGCAAGGCCGAGGCCTTGTGCCATGGCCTCACGCTTGACGCGACGCGGCTTGAGGGGCTTGCCGGCCTGGCGAAGCGTTTCTCTCTCGCACTGCCAGAGTCTCATTGAGAAACGGATAGTCTGTATAACCCGCACTGCCCGGCGCATAGAAAGTGGCGTCGTCCGGCTTGTTGAGCGGGGCATTCTTGGCGAAGCGCGCCGGCAGGTCCGGATTGGCGATGAAGAGCTTGCCGAAGGCCACGGCGTCAGCCTCGCCATCGGTCAGCATCCGTTCTGCCGTCTCCTGGGTGAATTCCTGATTGGCGATATAGAGGCCACCAAACTCCTTCTTGACAGTAGGTCCGAGACGCGGTGCCTCGAGTGACTCGCGTCCGACGATGAAGGCGATCTTCCGGCGACCGAGCTCGCGGGCGACATAAGAGAAGGTCGCTTCCGGAGTCGAATCGTCGATGTCATGCGAGTTGCGCCGGAGATTGAGATGCATGCCGACACGCTCCGCACCCCAGGCGGAAATCGCCGCATCAGTCACTTCGAGCATCAGGCGGGCGCGGTTCTCGATCGACCCGCCATAGTCATCGGTGCGGCGGTTGGTCTTGTCCTGCAGGAACTGGTCGAGCAGATAGCCATTGGCACCATGGAGCTCAACGCCGTCGAAACCGGCCTTGAGCGCATTCACCGCACCTTTCCGGTAAGCATCGACGATGTCCGGTATCTCATGGCCTTCGAGCGCACGCGGCGTCACATAGGGACGCTTGGGACGCACCAGGCTCACCGTGCCGGCAGGCTGAATGGCGCTGGGCGCCACGGGCAGTGCGCCATCGACAAAGACCGGATCGGAGATACGTCCGACATGCCAGAGCTGCAGGAAGATGCGACCGCCCGCTTCATGCACGGCTTTCGTCACATTGCGCCAGCCCTCGCTTTGTTCCGCCGACCAGATACCGGGCGTATCGGCATAGCCGACCCCCATAGGCGTGACGCTGGTGGCTTCACTCAGGATCAGCCCGGCGCTCGCGCGCTGGGCGTAGTATTCGGCCATCAGCCCATTCGGAACGCGTTTCGAGCCGGCCCGGCTGCGTGTCAATGGCGCCATCAGGATACGGTTGGGCAATGTATAGGGGCCAAGCTTCAGGGGATCGAAGAGAGTGGGCATGGGGTGATCTCTTTAAGGTTTAGGGAGTGGGGGATTTGTTTTGGCGAAACACCGCGTCGAGGAGGCCCGGGAAGCGCTCATCAATATCGGTGCGGCGAAGCGTGTTGATGACTTCGACGCCCTTTTTCTCCGAGCGGATCAAGCCCGCTTCGCGCAGGATCTTGTGATGGAAGGAAACAGTCGATGGTGGCAGGGTAGCGCAGGCCTGGATGCAACTCATGCTCTCGCTGCCCATGAGCTTCAGCACGATGTGGCGCCGCATGGGGTCCGACAGAGCGTGCAGCACGTTATCGAGCGAGATATCGCCAGCGGCAGGATGGTTGAAGGAACGCGCCATAGCTCTCTATATAGGCCAGAAGTTCGATACTGCAAGACTATTGCACTAAACACTGGATCGTAAGCGCGGTACGCACTAAATGACCACATGCCCCTGACATCGCCCGCACCGGGGACAGTGGCGGCGATCTGGGGTAGGTAGGATGAAATCGCCGAAACGACTGATTCGACTGGAATTCTGATGGCCAAGAACAAGGTGAAGGACCTTTTTGACAAGCTCGAAGCCGAGGTGGCGCCGCAGGCCGCCAAGGCACGCGTGATGAAACGCAACGGTGATGAGAGCTATACCGCGGCCGATATCGAGGTGCTGGAAGGGCTGGAGCCGGTGCGCCGTAGGCCCGGCATGTATATTGGCGGCACCGATGAGAAGGCGCTGCATCATCTCTTTGCCGAAGTGACGGACAATGCCATGGACGAGGCGGTGGCGGGCCATGCCTCATGGATCGAGGTCGATTACGACAAGGACGGCTGGCTCACGGTTACCGACAATGGCCGCGGCATTCCAGTCGATCCGCATCCGAAGTTCAAGGACAAATCCGCCCTCGAAGTCATCATGACGACGCTGCATGCCGGTGGCAAGTTCGATTCAAAAGTCTATGAGACATCGGGCGGCCTGCATGGCGTCGGCGTCTCGGTGGTGAACGCGCTGTCGGAAGACCTCACTGTCGAAGTGGCGAGGGGCCAGCAGCTGTTCCGGCAGAGCTACAAGCGCGGCAAGCCTACGGGCAAGCTCGAGAAGCTGGGAAAGGTGAACAACCGGCGCGGTACGACGGTGCGCTTCCGGCCCGATCCGCAGATCTTCGGCAAGGCGGTGGAATTTTCGGGCGCCAGGTTGTTCCGCATGGCGCGCTCCAAGGCCTATCTCTTTGGCGGCGTCGAGATCCGCTGGTCGTGCGATCCCTCCCATATCAAGGACAAGGAGACGCCCGAAAAGGCGGTGCTGCATTTCCCCGGCGGCCTCAAGGATTTCCTCGAGGAGCGTCTGGAGGGGCGCCCGCGCGTCGCAGACGAGATCTTTGCCGGCAAGGTGACAAAGCCCGGTGGCCACGGCTCGGTCGAATGGGCCGTCGCCTGGTTCGGCGGCGAAGATGGTTTCATCTCTTCCTACTGCAACACCATTCCCACACCCGATGGCGGCACCCACGAACTGGGCCTGCGCTCGGCGCTTTTGCGTTCGCTCAAGAATTATGCCGAACTTGCCGGCAACAGGCGCGCCGGCGTCGTCACAGGCGATGATGTCATGGCATCATCGGGTGCGTTGCTCTCGGTCTTTATCCGTGAGCCGGAATTCCAGGGCCAGACCAAGGACCGGCTTGCCACTCTCGAAGCGGCGCGCATCGTCGAGACGGCGATCCGCGATCACTTCGACCATTGGCTGACGGGTCATCCGGCCCAGGCCGACAAATTGCTCGACTGGATCATCGACCGCGCCGAGGAGCGTATGCGCCGTCGACAGGAAAGGGAGATCGGCCGCAAGACGGCGCTGCGCAAATTGCGACTGCCGGGCAAGCTCGCGGATTGTTCATCGACCGCGGCCGATGGCTCCGAGCTCTTCATCGTCGAAGGCGATTCGGCCGGCGGTTCCGCTAAGCAGGCGCGGAACCGCGCGACGCAGGCCGTGCTGCCGCTGCGCGGCAAGATCCTCAATGTAGCGAGCGCCGGCAAGGACAAGCTGGCGCAGAACCAGCAGCTTGCCGATCTGCTGCAGGCACTGGGCTGCGGCTCGGGAGCGAGCTATCGCGAAGCGGATTTGCGCTATGACAAGGTGACCGTGATGACCGACGCCGATGTCGACGGGGCCCATATCGCCTCACTGCTCATCACCTTCTTCTATCGCCAGATGCCGCAGATGATCGAGGAGGGCCATCTCTATCTGGCGGTGCCGCCGCTCTACAAGCTGGCGCAAGGGGCGAAGACGGCCTATGCCCGCAATGATCAGCACAAGGATGAATTGCTCAAAGGCGATTTCTCCGGGCGCGGCAAGGTCGAGGTCTCGCGCTTCAAGGGCCTGGGCGAGATGATGCCGGCGCAGCTCAAGGAGACGACGATGGATCCCGCCAAGCGGGCGCTTCTGCGTGTCAATCTCTTGGGCGACGAGAAGGCGATGACCGCCAAGGTGGTCGAGCAGCTGATGGGCAACAAGCCCGAGGAGCGGTTCAAATTCATTTCCAACCGTGCCGAATTCGTTAGCGAAGAGGGACTGGATATCTGAGACGGGGTGCAAACTCCGCCGAATCCGGCTAAATGATCAGCAGATGGGAGCCATGCGGGAACCTCAAACGGGTTTTCGCGCTTATCAGATATCGGCAGGAATCTGCCGGTAAGGGAGCTGCCCATGATCAGAAAACCCATCACCGAAGAACGCATCCGTGAACGCGCTTATCGGCTCTGGCTCGAGGAGGGCCAGCCTCAGGGCAAGGACGCCGAACACTGGGAGAAGGCTCGCGAGCTTCTGGCGATTGAATCCGATCCCGAAGAGGGTAAGGAAGGCGTCGCCGAGGGCTATAACAAGCCTGGTCCCTGGGGTGAGCCGGTGGAACAGATCGCCGCTCTGGAAAACCAGGGTGAATTCCCGACCACGACCGATCAGGGCGAGCAGGAGATCCCGAAGCAACGCCGTCCGACCGCATCGAAGCAGCGGCCGCGGATTGCCAAGAAACGGCCGATGTGAGGGACCATGCCCTCGGCCGCGATCAGCCGCATCGTCTATGAGCCCGAGATGCAGACTCTAAATATATGGTTCCGCGAAACAGGCGAACTCTATCGTTATTACGATGTGCCTCCGCGCGTCTATGACGCTTTCCGCAAAGCGATGTCGAAGGGACGATTCTTCAATCGGCACATTAAGGATCGCTATCCGTTCCAGCACATGTCGGGCGATCCAGACAATGGCCGGCATGCGGCCTAGAATAATGAACGAGGGCGGTCCGCCGTCGAACCGCCCTCGTCTCGCCGTCCGTTAGCCCTGAATTACTTCAGCAACCTACGGATTTCGATGTCGGCGCGCGTCAAACCGATGTCGCGCAACATCCGATCATCAAGTTCGCCCAACTGCCGGCGGGCGGCAGAATGAGCCAATTTCATACGCACACTCTCAAACAGGCTTGGCGTAGCAAGAAGGGTGCCGCGGACGGCAGGGGCGTACATTTTTGTCTCCTGAAGGAAATGGGTGTCCCGATGGCGCCTCTTCTAGCCGAGTCCGGCATAATCCAGGCTGAATGGTCCGTTCATCTGCCGTTTAGGAATGGGATGAACAGCGAACAAGACTTTTCCGGCCGTCCCGGCCTCGCTAGACTGCAAGCCATGGCAGATTCGCAGAAAATGCTTCTCATCGTGCATGACCGCGATGAAATGGACGATCGAGCCTCTGCCTGGGCGCATCGGCAGGGCTATACGCTTGACTGGATCTGTCCGGCAGACGGCGACCGGCTGCCGGAGCTCGATGACAGCGTTGCCGGCATCATCGTCTATGGCGGCGCCCAGGATGTCGACCAGCAGGACAGCTTTCCATACCTAAAGGATGAGATGCGATTCCTCGATCGTGCTTTGAGGGGTGAGACGCCGGTTCTTGGCCTCTGCCTCGGCGGCCAGCTTCTGGCCCATACTCTGGGCGAGTCTGTCTCGGGCCATCCGGAAGGTCAGGCCGAATATGGCTATTACGATCTCCTGCCGACGGCCGAAGGGCTCAAGCTTTTTGGCGCCCCAAAGAAGGTGCTGCAGTCGCATTGGCATGGCTGGTACCGCACACCTGCGGGCGCGGTGAAACTTGGCGGAACGGCGGATTTTCCCGAGCAGGCTTTCCGTTATGGCGCCAATGCCTATGGCTTCCAGTTCCACCCGGAGACGAGCCGCAAGGGTCTCACCCGCTGGATTTCGAGGCGGTCAGCCCACAGACAGACGATGAAGGGCGCCCACCCTGCCGACCGTCAGCTGGCGGACAACCTCGTCCATGACAAGGCGCTGGGCGCCTGGTTCAATAATTTCCTCGACTGCTGGATGAGTGGACGGCATATAAAATACGAGGCGGCCGAATGACGATTGTCACCATACTTCCCGCGGTTGAGACGCCCTCGCTCATCATGCGCGAGATCGAAGCCAGCGACTGGAAGGCGTTTTCGCATTTCATGACCCAAGCTTCCTACCAGCGACATATTGCGATGCGGCTGCGCAATGAGGACGACGTCAAGAATTTCGTCACTCGTCAGGTGGCGCGCCAGGGCGATGAGCGTCGCCATATCTTCCACCTTGCCGCCGAAGACAAGAAGCGCGCTCTGGCAGTTGGCGATGGCTTCATCATCCTCGGCCGGGGCGGCCTCGCCGAAATCGGTTGGGGTGTCACCCCTGATCTGTGGGGCAGGGGCTATGGCAGCGAGATCGGCCGGTCGTTGGTCGGCCTCGCTTTCGAACGCGTCGGTGCGGCCAGGGTCTGGGCCAAGGTGATGGCCTCCAATGCCGCATCCCTCAGGCTTGCCCGGCGCATCGGCCTCAAGCATGAGCGCTCGCATCCGGATTATCCGGCGGGACAGGGGCGTTTCGAAGTGGTTGAATTTTTTGCCGTGACGGCGGAGGATTATTTCAACGCCGGCTATTGAGGAAACTTGCCATGGCCTCGACCCCGCCCATTTGCGACTTTGGCTGGAAGGCCAGGGATTTCCGCCTCTCCGCCACCGATGGCAAGATCTACAGCCTGTCGGATCTGCGTGGACCCAAGGGCATGCTTGTGGTCTTCATCTGCAACCACTGCCCCTATGTGAAAGCCATCACTGGCGCTCTGGTGCGTGATGCGAAAGACCTGCAGAAGGCAGGCATTGGCGTCGCGGCGATCTGTTCGAATGATGCGGCCACCTATCCTGAAGACTCATTCGACAATATGAAGATCTTCGCCAAGGCGAACGGCTTTCCCTTTCCCTATCTGCATGATGAGAGTCAGGGCGTGGCGAAGGCCTATGGCGCCATCTGCACGCCGGATTTCTTCGGTTTCAATGCGAAGGATGAATTGCAGTATCGCGGCCGCCTTGATGCATCGCGGACATCGGCGGTTGCAGGTGCCCGCCGCGATCTCTATGAGGCCATGATCGAAGTGGCGCGGAGCGGCAAGGGCCCGGCCGAGCAGATTTCCTCGATGGGCTGCTCGATCAAGTGGAAAGCAGCGCAGTGGTGAATTACTTTCTTTTCGACGGCGACTTGAGTGGCGCGGTAGCGACCGCAAAAATGTCTTCGTCGTCCTCGAGGCGCAAATAGTGCACGCCCGGAAAGATGATGATTTGCGCAGGGCCGGTGTTCAGTTTGGCCTGCGAGGGAATCACAGGGCGTTTGGGGAATTGAATAACGAGGGCGTTCAGCATGGGTGTCTCCCAGTAGGGCAAAGCTTTTATCTTGGCCGCAAGATTAGAGAAGCCTGGCCGAAGGGAGGCTGAATGGAGTTGTTAGCTGGCGTTCATTCCTGACGTGACGCGGCGTTCAGCGTTAGAGGGGTGATTAACCCTGCCACTGGACAGAGAGCGCCTTTCCATGCAGCATCGGTGAGAAAAGCTCACTGATATGACAGTACGCAGACGACATCTACCGCCCCTCAATGCTCTTCGGGCTTTCGAGGCCGCCGCCCGGCATCTGCATTTGGGCAAGGCTGCGGACGAGCTTTCGGTGACTCATGGGGCGATCTCGAAACATATCGCCAATCTTGAGGACCATCTGGGCCTCATGCTCTTTATCCGCGCCGGCAACCGCATCGCGCTGACCGAGCGCGGGCTCAAGCTGCTCGCCGCCACCAACGCGGCGCTCGATCAACTGGGCTATGCGATCGCGAGGCTCGACGGCGAGTCTGTAGAGGGGGAATTGCGCCTCTCCATGCCCCCGGCCTTCGCCGCCAGCTGGCTGATCCCGCGCCTGGCGAAGTTCAGGCAGCTTGCCCCGCTTCTCCGGCTCCATATTCTCTCTTCCAATGGTGTCGATGACGTTCTCAATGACAATACCGATCTCGCCGTGCGCTTTGGCAAACCGGTATGGAAAAACTGCGCCGTCAGGCTTCTCGCCCATGTCCGCTATTTTCCGGTCTGCAGTCCGAAACTACTAGCGCAGCCGCCCGGCCTATCGACAACTGCCGATCTCGCTCAACACACGCTTCTCCTCGATGACCCGGAGGGCGAGAACTGGAAGCGCTGGCTTGAGCACGCGGCGCTGCGCGATGTGGTGCCGCGCAGCACGCTCAATTTTCAGGATTTCAGCCATATCCTCGCTGCCGCGCGCCAAGGGCTCGGTCTCTGCTTGGGCGATGCCATCACAACCGGCGCCGATCTGGCCTCTGGCGCCCTGGTGCGTCCCTTCGAGCAATCGGTCGAGGATCAGGGCGCCTATTTCCTGATTTCCCCGCCGCTTGTTTCGCCGACCGCCCGGATTTTCGCCGATTGGCTCGAAGGAGAGATGCTGAGTTCTATTTCCTCTTCAGAATCATGACTGTGAGAATTTCTCACCGCAGCTTGGAGCTTTAGTCGTGGGATAAGCATGACCCAAAATGAGACACCGCTTCGCGCCCGCAAGGAAGGCGGCGGCACGCCTTTGATGAGCGGCTGGTATCTCAAATCTGAAACAGGCCCGCTCAAGGATGTCTTGCTCGGGCCGGCGGAGAGCTTCCGCTGGATGGGACTGGAAAACGCCCAATGGTCATCACTGGTGCGCGACACGCTGCGCAAGGGCTATAAATTCGACAAGCAGCTTGCGATGCGCCAGCACCGCGAGATGATCGATGCCTATCAGAGCGCCGGGGTCACCTGTCATTTCCTCCCACTCGACATGACCAATCCCTACCAGGTCTATGCGCGCGATTCGTCCTTCATGTCGCCCTATGGCGCGGTCGTCTGCCAACTCGCCAATCCGCGCCGGCGCGGTGAATATACCGCCGTCCTGCGTTTTTATATCGAGCGCGGCATTCCGATCTACGACATGGTGAGCGCCGGAAATTTCGAAGGCGGTGATTTCAACATCATCAGGCCTGGCGTGGCGCTGGTCGGCTATACCGATCACCGTTCCGAGGAAGTGGCGGCGCGCCAGGTCTCAGAATGGTTCGCCAAGGAAGGCTGGGAAATAAAATTCGCGCCGATAGATCAGTTCTATGTCCATATTGATCTGATGGTATGCATGCTTAACGAGCACTGCGCCGCCGTGTGCCTCGAGACGACCGAGGACGACATTGTCCAATGGCTCAAATCGAAGAAGATCGAAATCATACCGGCGACCTTCAAGGAGACGATGGCCTTGGGCTGCAATGTCGTGGCGCTCGGCAATGACCGCGTGCTCTCGACAGCAGGCGCCAGCGATCTGAACGGCAAGATGCGCGCCGCAGGCTTCGAGGTCTATGATCCCGACATGACGATGTTCACGCAAGCCGGCGGCGGCGTTCATTGCATGTGCCAACCCTTGCGCCGGGAAGCCGCCTGAGAAACCTTCCGTTCGATCTCGCTTTCTCGAATTGAACGAGCCATTCGGCAAGATTGTCGTGACTGTTTGAGCGAGGCATGGCTATCTCCCGCCATGAGTTTTCATATCGAAATTATCGGTGCCGGGCCTTCCGGCCTGATGGCCGCCGAAGTGCTGGCGAAAGGCGGTGCCCAGGTGCGGGTGATCGACCACATGGCGTCGCCGGCGCGCAAATTCCTGATGGCCGGGCGCGGCGGCCTCAATCTCACTCATTCCGAACCACTGCAACGATTT
>VAZZ01000086.1 GCA_005884715.1 Alphaproteobacteria bacterium
CCGCACATGGATATTTGGATGGTTCGTGCGCCGGTATGTCAACCTGTGTATCGTCGTCGGATAGCCGTGATAGGCGAAGATGACAGGTTTGCTGGTCGTGAACATGTCGTCGCGAGGCTGGATCAGGCCCTGCCTGCCAAGTGGTCACGTTCAAGACGACAACGATGCGATCCTCGTTCTGAACGTTCCCACTGCACTCGCTTCATCGGAAGCGTCGGCAGGAAGGGATTCTCAGCGTGCAACTTGCACTTCCGCCTGCTGCTCAATTGATCTGAATCATGGTCCGGAACCCATAATGCCCTAGAATTATTTATTAGGGTGAAGCTTTGGCCTGGATATCCGCTTATGGAACCTGTCATCGGCAACGGCCTGCAGGAAGAAGTGCTGAACTACCTCGGCAGTGCCGCGGCCCATGGCTTGCCGAACGTCCCGCTGAGGATCGATACCCACTGTTCAGTGATTTTTCTTGCCGGTGAAAACGCCTACAAGGTCAAGCGCGCAATCAAACTGCCTTTTCTTGATTATTCGACTCTTCAGAAGCGGAAGCATTTTTGCGAGCGTGAATTCTCCATAAATCACCGACTGTCGCCGCAACTGTACAAGGGCGTCATAGCGATAACGAGGACGGAACGGGGTTTTGAGCTAGGCGGTCCGGGCGAAGCCGTCGAATGGGCGGTTCATCTGCGCCGTTTCGACGAGAACAAGACCTTGGACCGCCTCGCGCAAGCAGGCGAACTCGATCCATCCATCATCCGCGACCTTGCCGCCGTCATATGGAAAGCGCATTCCGATGCCAAGGTGGCCAGGAATGCGCATGCGACGCAAGCGCTGAACGACGTCATCGAGGAAACGCTCAGCGAGCTCGGCCAGGCGTCACACATCTTTCCCCGGGAGAAGGTGGCAGAGTTC
Source organism: Alphaproteobacteria bacterium (assembly GCA_005884715.1). Classification (GTDB taxonomy): domain Bacteria; phylum Pseudomonadota; class Alphaproteobacteria; order Rhizobiales; family Aestuariivirgaceae; genus Taklimakanibacter. The sequence goes on from VAZZ01000086.1 coordinate 910, forward strand.
AGTTGGGTCATGCGGACATGCTTCCGGGAAGCTCGGGGCCTCCTGACAATCCGCGAAGCCACCGGACATGTCCGGCGCTGCCACGGAGATCTGCATCTGCGCAATATCGTGATGGTCGACGGCGAGGTCTCTCTCTTTGACGCTATTGAGTTCGATGAAGCCATAGCGACCACCGATATCCTCTACGATCTTGCTTTCCTTCTCATGGATTTGTGGGAGAACGATCTGAGAGGCGAGGCGAATGCCATCCTCAACCGCTATCTGTGGCAATCCGACGACATGATCGATGAGTTGAACGGTGTATCGGCGCTTCCCTTGTTCCTGAGCCTCATGGCCGCGATCAGGGCCAAGATCGGCGCTCTGGATGCGGCCGCTTCAACCGCGAGGCATGCGGCCACCGAAGCACGGCTTTACTTCGTAACTGCGCGCGAATTCCTGAAACCACACCGTCCGTTGCTGGTTGCGATAGGTGGCCGCTCGGGCACCGGTAAAAGTACTCTGGCTTCCGGTCTTGCGCCCTATCTCGGCCGGCCGCCGGGTGCGATCCATCTGAGGAGCGATATTGAACGCAAGCGTCAGTTTCACGCGGCCGAAAAAACCCGATTGCCGGCATTGGCCTACAGGCCTGAGATTTCAAATCGTGTCTATGAGGCGCTCGAAAGACAAGCTGCCGCTGCCCTGCGCTCCGGCCAGGGTGTGATCGTCGATGCCACGTTCCTCAATGCCTTCGAGGCAAATGCCGTGGCCGAAGTCGCGAAATGCGCGAAAGCGGAATTTCGGGGAATCTGGCTCGACGCCCCCACGGGTCTCCTGATGCGCCGCTTGTTCAACCGCATAGGCGACGCCTCGGACGCAACGTCCGAGGTTCTGCGCACGCAGCCGACGCCCGCCCAGGCGCCGGCAGCCTGGATCCGCCTCGATGCTTCCAAATCTGCCCCCGAAACATGCCATGCCGCCATGAGCTATCTCAGGCAGCAGCATTGCCTGACCAGCCATTTGGCGTGCTGACCAATTGACTTCGGTCAATGCCGCAGCATCACCCTCGGTCATTTGGTCTACTTCACAAGCGCCCGACAAATCCGGATCATGACAGGCTGCCGCAAGTCCATTGCGCAGCCTCTCCAGGAGATCGTCTTTCGCCGTGCAACTGGTGATATAAGGCAATGTCTGAAGTCAGCCCGAGATTTCTCATGTTCCTGCGCCAGTATCTGCATACCGATCCTGTTGCCGTTTCCTGTTTGTTCGGCTGCGCAGGAGCGGTCGTTGATCCCGTCGGGGACATTGCCGGAATGCGCATTCACCATGTTGTCGATACCCACCTGCATGCCGACCACCTGTCCGCCGGCATGGCCGGCGTCGCCGAATGACTCCCGCGGAGACCCAGAACGCGTCGAAGACGCGCAACGTCGCGCTTGGCCTCAAGGCCAATTGGCGGCAATTCGCATTGCTTGTCGTGATCAACGCATTCGTTGGGGGAATGGTCGGGATCGAGAGAACGATCGTGCCGCTCATTGGAGCAGAAGAGTTCGGCATCGCTTCGACAACGTTCATCGTCTCATTCATCGCGAGCTTCGGCATCTCCGGGCAACTTGCCGATGCCTGGGGCCGCAAACACGTGTTGATCCTCGGCTGGCTGTTCGGTTTGCCCGTCCCCATCATGCTCATCTGGGCGCCGGGCTGGGAATGGATCATCGCAGCCAACGCCCTGCTTGGCATCAATCAAGGCCTCGCCTGGTCGATGACGGTCATCATGAAGATCGATCTGGTCGGGCCGAAATTGCGAGGTTTTGCTGTCGGACTGAATGAATTCGCCGGCTATGTCGCGGTCGGGGCGACGGCGTTCCTCACTGGCTATCTCGCATCCCTGTACGGACTGCGACCCGTGCCGATTTATCTCGGCATCGGATACGCGCTTTCCGGCGCGCTGCTCTCGATTCTGCTCGTCCGCGATACCCGAGACCATGTGCGCCTGGAAGCCCGGACCAGTCGGGCGGCCGTCGCTTCAATTGGATTCGGGGAGATTTTCGCGCTGACTTCGTTTCGCGATCGCAATCTCTTCGCGGCATCCCAAGCCGGTCTCGTCAACAACCTCAATGACGGCATGAGCTGGGGGATATTCCCGTTGTATTTCGCCGCCTTCGGGCTCGGCGTCGAGCGCATTGGCGTGCTCAAGGCCGTCTATCCCGCGGCATGGGGCATTCTGCAGATCGCCACAGGCCCGCTGAGCGATCGCTGGGGACGCAAGGGCCTGATAGTCGCTGGCATGTGGGTTCAGGCCGGAGGCCTGTTCCTGACCGCAGCGACCCACGGCTTCGGCCGGTGGCTAATCGGCAGTCTTCTTCTCGGGCTTGGAACTGCCATGGTCTATCCGAGCCTTCTGGCGTGACCTTGGCTATGCAATCGGCGCGCTGGCGGCGGGCATCATCGCCGATTTCTTTGGATTTGCATGGGCGATCGCATCGATTGCCGCCCTGACGTTTCTCTCCGGCATCGTGGTCGCCACATTTATGCACGAGCCTGCCACCCGCATTTTTGACCCACGCAAGAAGCCGAGCCGAAAGGCGAAGTAAAATGACCTGCATCAACGATGGAGCGAGTCAATGCAGAAGCATCACTCGCCGCCAAGCCGCACACCGCTTGATATCCTCAAGGAACGATTTGCGCGCGGCGAGATCGACAAGGACGAGTTCGAGGAGCGACGACATGTGCTTGGCGAATAAGCGAGCTCAGCCGAGCGGCCGCTAATGCAGACGTCGCCGCCTCACCGATGTACGGGTCGGAAAGAATTTGGTGGTGCACGTTGTCTTTAAATCGGGTTGGCTGGGGCTACCCACATGTGATGCTGTATTTGTCATCAATAGCGATATTTGAAACATCACTAGTTGATTGTGATATACAGTAATATATGTTATAAGATGTAGAGATCATATCTCAAAACTGAGGGACCGGCCCCGTGATAACTGCTGCACAGTTGAGGGCAGCAAGAGCGCTTCTCGGCATCGACCAGCGTCAACTCGCCGAGCTGTCCGGCCTTTCGGTGCCGACAATCCAGCGTATGGAGGCCAGCGAGGCGGTTATCCGTGGCAACGTCGACTCCCTCATGAAGCTGATAGGAGCTCTTGACGCCGCTGGTATTGAAATCATTGCCGATGGCGCTGCCAGTCCCACTGGCGGGCGCGGCGTGCGGCTGAAAGCGGATTTCAACCCCGCCAAGATTCTTGACGGGGACAATAGGGAAGCCGGTGTCGGCGGGAGGAGCGTGGCATGATTTCGAGTGTCGCGGTCCTTCTGTGGGGTGTCGCTGCACTTCTGGGAACCGCTGCGCTTGCCGTTGCATCAAGCCATAGTTCAGATGTGTCGAGGCGCCTGACCTATGGCTTGGCGCTTGGCATCTCGGCGGTCATGCTATTGGTTCTCACGGGCCGCATTGTGAGCGGTCCAATCGCTGCTTCGGTTGTCACTCTGTCGCTTGGACTGCCTTGGATCGGAGCTCATTTTCGTTTGGATGAACTCTCGACTTTTTTTCTCCTGGTCATCAATCTTGGCGCCAGCGCGGCCAGTGTCTATGGCCTTGGCTACGGTAGACACGAATCCTCGCCACACCGGGTACTGCCTTTCTATCCAGCGTTCCTTGCCGGCATGAATCTTGTCGTGCTTGCCGACGATGCCTTCACTTTCCTGGTTTCCTGGGAATTCATGTCCCTTTCCTCCTGGGCGCTCGTCATGAGCCACCACCGCGTGCGCGACAACGCGCGTGCCGGCTACGTCTATCTCGTCATGGCGAGCTTTGGAACACTCGCGCTTCTGCTCGCCTATGGCATGCTGGCGGGCCTGGATGGCAGTTATGTTTTTGCCGAGATCCGTGCGAACCGGCCATCGGCAGAGGTGGCCGCCGTCGTCCTGGTCCTCGCGCTGATAGGCGCCGGCTCGAAGGCCGGGTTGGTGCCCCTTCACGTCTGGTTACCGCTGGCGCATCCGGCAGCGCCGAGCCATGTCTCGGCGCTCATGAGCGGCGTCATGACCAAGGTCGCCGTCTATGGCTTCATCCGCATCGTTTTCGACCTCAGCGGCCCTCCGGCTTGGTGGTGGGGTATACCTCTGTTGGTGCTCGGCGCCTCGAGCGCAGTGATGGGCCTGCTCTCAGCTATTCTTCAGCGTGACCTGAAGAAGCTCCTGGCCTACAGCACCATCGAGAACATAGGTATCGTCTTCGTCGGCTTGGGGCTTGCGCTTGCTTTCGAGGCGAATGCGATGCCAGCAGCTGCGGCGGTCGCCATGACTGCGGCGCTGTTCCATGTCCTCAATCACAGCATCTTCAAGAGCCTGCTGTTCTTCGGTTCCGGCGCCATACTGACGGCGACCGGCCAGCGTGATATGGAACATCTCGGCGGCCTCATCCACCGCATGCCGCTGACCGCCTTCGCGTTTCTCGCCGGATGCACGGCGATCTCGGCGCTGCCGCCGCTCAATGGCTTCGTTTCGGAATGGCTCACCTTCCAGGCGATCCTCTTGAGCCCGGAGTTGCCGCAATGGGGCTTGAAGTTCCTGGTGCCTGCGGTCGGCGCGATGCTCGC
>VAZZ01000519.1 GCA_005884715.1 Alphaproteobacteria bacterium
TCAGGGCCTTGGTCGCATCGAGCGTGTCATCATACGAGGCCTGCTGATAGGGGATCAGGAAGTTGCCCTTGAGGATCGTCTGGAAGAATACCGAGGTCTCCTTCAGCGCCTGCTCTGGGGTCAATTCGCCCGAAAGCACCTTGTTGAGATTGAGTCCGTAGATGCCTTCGAGCGTCGTATAGACCGGGCAGGGCGGGCGCACGACCTTGCCATCACCCTGTTCAAGATCGGCGAGCTGGCCTGGCAGATGCGGATAGATCTTGATGAGTTCGGGATCCTTGTAGAGCGAGGGCCGCGCGAAGTCGGAGAACTGGTAGCCGAACTTGTTGTAGAGGGCCATTTGCTTCTGGGTCTTGGCTGACGTTGCCCATTTGATGAACTGCCAGGCGGCGTCGCGATTGCTGGTGTTGCCGGCAATGCCAAGGCTGTGGCCGCCGATGCTGACGGTCTGCTTCTTGCCGGGCGCGGTTGGCAGTCGGGCGATGCCGATCTTGTCGGCAATGACGGAATCCTTGCCCGTCATGTAGCCGTCCTTCTTGCAGAGATAGGCGTAGGGCGTCCACCAGTAGAAGATGCCGATATTGCCCTTGGCGAAGCGCATGCCGGCATCGAACCAGTTATAGCCGACCGATTCCGGCGGCGAGTTCTTGTAGAGCGCCAGGAAGGTCTTGAGCGCCTCCAGCGTCTCCGGCGAGTCGATGGTCGGTTCGAAATCCCATTTGCCGGTCGGGAAGCTCTTGAACCAGTGCGTGCCCATGCTGGCGGCAAGCTGGGTAAACATGTGTACGACGGGGGCCGGCTGCTGGCCCGAGACGACGGTGCCCGCCATCTTATTGCCGGAGAACTCCTTGCCATTCAGCTTCTCGACGATCCCCAGATAATCGGCCCAGCTCCAGCTGCCATCCGTTGGAATCTTGACGCCGGCCTGCTCGACATAATCTTTGTAGTAGAGGACGGTCTGCCCGTAGGTGGCGACGGGCAGCGTGCCGACCTGGCCGCGCCACGTATTCATCGAATAGAGCGCCTGCGGAACATAATCGGCGATGTCAGTGTCCTTGTCCGCCTTGATGAACTTGTTGAGCGGCAGGATCCATTTGCTTTCGAGATATTGGCCGAGCCACATCTGATCGACCGAGATGACATCGGCATCGGGCTCATTGCTGATGAAGGATGAGGTGAGGCGCGCCTGCAATGCCTCGAGAGAGATGGCCTCGATCTGGAGTTTGATCCCGCTCGCCTGCTGGAACTGGTCGGCTAGTCCCTCGATGGCATAAGAGAGCGGCGGCACCGGCAAAAGCAGCACTGCTCTTCAGAACGCTACGGCGGGAAACTGGAGATGTCGTAACCATTCTCATTCCTCCTTTGATGTGACGCCAAGATCTTGTGTCTCAACGTTTTCTTATGTTTGTTTGATGCTCGCACAAACTTATGATATCGTCAAGCATAGAGGCCAACGGGCGCCATGAGATTCGCCGGGTAGCCTTCGTGGTGCTAGGCCTCGCCACGAGCATGGGCGATTCGTCCGTCCGAGATTGGAAAGGCCGGCGAATGTGCTGAAGGAACGGGATCGATAGCGATGGTGTCCGACGGAAGGTCTTCATCCGAGAGCGAAAGGGGCGGCCTCGCGGCGATCAACGAATTGCTCGATGAGTCCGCGCGGCCCCGGGGCCGGACGCAGGGCCTGATCTCCTCCTCGGCGATCGGCCTCGCCAATCGAGGACGCGTTCTTCAGGTATTGTTCGATCTGGGCCCCACCAGCCGCGCCGAACTTGCCCGCCATGTCGGCGTCAACCGGGCCACCATCACGGGCATCATCCAGCCTTTGATCGACCAGGGCCTCCTCGTCGATGGCGATCCACTTCCTTCGAAAGTGAGCGGCGGCAAGCCAGCCAAGCCCGTGTGGTTCGCCAAAGACGCAGCGCCAATCTGCGCGGTGCTCCTGATGCATGACAGCGTGCATTGCTGCCTAGTTTCCCTCGACGGCACGATCACGGTGGAAGCCAAGGCTGCCTTCCCGCCGGATGCCGAAGGCGTGGAAGCTTTGGCGCGCCCGATCTTCGATACGATCCGCCAGACCTTGTCGCTCGCCCATCGCCCGCCGCTCGGCATCGGTGTTGCGGCCGGTGGCATGATCGACACCGACAAGGGGACGATCGTCGCCGTGAATCTCGCTCCCCTGCTGGCCGGTTTTCCGCTCGGAGCCGAACTGACGCGCCGCTTCGGCCTGACCGCGCGTGTCGATCACCATCCGCGCGCTTTGCTGGTCGGTGACCGCTGGTTCGGCATCGGCCGCGGCAAGCGCCATTTCGCCGTCATCTACACGGGCGAAGTGTTGGGCGGAGCAATCTTTCTGGATGGCCACCTCTATCGCGGGCCAGCCGGTGGTGGTGGAGAACTTGGTCATACCTTCGTGCAGGTGGACGGCACGATCTGCCGCTGCGGTCGCCACGGCTGCTGGGAGACCATCGCCACGCTGGGCTGGCTGCGCCGGGAGGCGCAACAGGCCGGCCTCCCCTCGGCGCCGGTGATGGATTCGCGACGCCTCGTTGCGCTGGCCGAGGGCGGCGCCAGCAGTGCTGCAGAACTGCTCGATCGTTATGCCCGTAATGTGGCCGTCGGTATCGCAAATCTGCAACAGACCATGGCGCCGAATTTCATCGTCCTGCATGGCGATGTCGTCGGAGGCGGTCCTCGCTTGCTCGATGCCATAGCCCGTCATGTTCGCGAGCTGGTGCCTTGGCGCCCCGGTGGCGATATCGATCTGGTCATGGGAGACCTGGAGGACAGGGCCGCGTTGCGGGGCGCAGCCGGGCTCGTTCTTTCGGAATTGCTGCACTTCACGCTGTGAGGGGCTCACCCCATATAGACCCCACCCGTCACATTGATGCCCTGTCCGGTCATGAAGCGCGCGGCATCGGAACAGAGAAACACGGCGAGGCCCGCCACATCTTCCGGCTCTTCGAGCCGGCCGAGCGGTGTCTGTGAAACATATTCTTTGATGACCTGTTCTGAGCTGAGGCCGCGCAATTTCGCTTCCCACGCAACTTCGCGCTCCTGCATGGATGTCTTGACGAAACCGGGGCAGAGCGCATTGACCCTGATGCCTTGCGGGGCAACCTCGCGCGCCAGCGCCTGCGTCCAGCCGAGCACGGCAAATTTGCTGGCGGAGTAATGCGCGAGCAATGGTGCGCCGACCTTGGCCGCCAGCGAGGCCGTATTGACGATTACGCCTTTCTTGTTTGCTTTCAGGAAATATCTGACGGCCGCCTGGTTGGTCAGGAAGACGCCCTTGATATTCACCGAGAAGTTGAAGTCCCATTCCTCATCGGTGATGTCGATGGCGCGGTTCATCGTCGAGACGCCGGCATTGGCGATGAGTATGTCATAGGAGCCCAGCGTCTTCTCGATCTCGGCGAATGTCTTTTCGACCGAAGCGCGCTTGCTGACATCGAGGCCGAAGGCGCTAGCCTCCTTGCCGAGCTGCGCAGCGGTCGTCCGGGCTTCCCCAGGATTGAGATCGGCAATGGCGATGCGCACGCCATGGGCCGCCAATGACATGGCGATCGCCTTGCCGATGCCGGTGGCGCCGCCGGTGACGATGGCAGTCTTGCCTTTGAGGTCGGATCCGATGGGTGTCAACGAACAGTCTATCATATTTGTGCAAAATCACACATACAGTAACAAATGCGCTTGGTAAATCCATCAATAATGTTCAAGAATGTTTGATATCTCTCAGATTTGTGTTATGCCTTGCATGAATCGCGCAAAGCCCCGGTTCCGCAAGGATTGATCGCATGGCATCAGACACGCCCATTTCACTAGCGCAGCCGCGCAGCGAGGTGGCGCGGCGCATGCCGGTCGAATTGCGCCAGGCCCATATCGTCGAGCAATTGCGCAAAGCGGGCTTCGTATCGGTCGCCGAAATCGCCGCTGCTCTGGCGGTCTCGGAAATGACGATCCGCCGCGATCTCATCGATCTCGAAACCGAAGGCCGGCTGGTGCGCACACATGGCGGCGCCATTGCGCTGGAAGGCAGCGCCATCAAGGCCTTTGATCGCGAGGAGCCAGCCTTTGAATCCCGGTTGCGTCATAACAACGCCGCGAAGGAAGCGATCGCTGCCGCAGCGGCAGGCATTGTCAGCCCGCGCCAGACCGTGGCGCTGGATGTCGGCTCAAGCGCCTTTATACTGGCCGCCCATCTCATCGCCACTCCCTCGATCAAGGTCTTCACCAATTCCTTGCGCATCGCGACGCTGCTCGGACGCGAAAGACGCGATGTCTATTTGCCGGGCGGCGAGGTGCGCGGCGATGAGATGTCGATGTGCGGGCCAACCGCCGTCGCCCAATTCGAGCAGCTGTGGTTCGACATTGCCTTCATCGGCGCGGCCGGCCTCACCGAAGCGGGCTTCTTCGACTATTCGCTGGAGGACAGCGAATTGAAGCGGGTCTATTTGCGCCGGTCCAGCCGCAAGATCCTGCTTTGTGACGCCGCCAAGTTCAATCATCTATCGCTGGTCCAGGTGGCCGCCCTCGATACGCTCGATATGCTGATCACCGATCAGGCGCCCACCGGCGATCTTGCCGCCGCTTTGTCCGGCGCCCGTGTCGAGATCCGCATCGCGCGCCCCGCCTCCACCGCTTCATGACCAGATAGACGACCATTAGGAGACTACGAAATGCCGTTCGATTTCTTTGGCGCCAAGAAGAAGCCCGTCATCGCCATGGCCCATATCGGGGCCTTGCCGGGCGCGCCGCTCTATGATGCGGCAGCAGGCGTCGAGAAGCTCATTGCCGATGTGCTGAAGGATGTCGACAAGCTGCAGGAGGGGGGCGTCGATGCCATCATGTTCGGCAATGAGAATGACCGACCTTATGTCTTTGCGGCCCCGCTCGAAGGCGTGGCCGCCATGACGGCGGTCGTCCAGGCGGTCAAGCCCGCTCTCAAAGTGCCCTTCGGTGTCAATTATCTGTGGGATCCGAAGGCCAGTGTCGCGATTGGCGCCACGACCGGCGCCAAATTCGTGCGCGAGATCTTCACCGGTGTCTTTGCTTCCGACATGGGCATATGGGAGCCCGATTGCGCCGGTGCGGCGCGGCTCAGAAGCAATCTTGGGCGCAGCGACATGAAGCTCCTGTTCAACATCAATGCCGAATTCGCCCATTCGCTCGACCAGCGCCCGATCGAATTGCGCGCCAAGAGTGCGGTCTTCTCCTCGCTTGCCGATGCGATCCTGGTATCGGGACCATTGACGGGCGAGCCCGCGATGCAGTCCGACCTGCGCAAGGTCAAGGACATGCTCAAGAGCGTGCCGGTCTTCGCCAATACCGGCGTCAATATCGACAATGTGGCGGACGTGTTGTCGGTCGCCGACGGCATCATCATCGGCACCCATTTCAAGATCGACGGCAACACCTGGAACGCCGTCGACGGCAATCGCGTCAAGCGCTTCATGGACAAGGTCGCAGGACTGCGCTGACCCTCGCATGACATACGTCATCGGCTTCGACATCGGCACGACATCGACGATCGGCATCCTGATCGGCCTGCCGGACCGCATCCTGCATATCGCGACCCGTCCGGTGACGCTCAAGTCGCCGCATCCCGGCTGGGCCGAGGAGGATCCCGAACAATGGTGGTCGAATGTCGGCGAGATCGCGCGCGAGCTCCTCGCCACCGGCAGCATAAAGGCCTCCGATGTCAAGGCAGTGGGCGTCACCGGCATGCTGCCGGCAGTCGTGCTTCTCGACGACAAGGGAAAACTGCTGCGGCCCAGCATCCAGCAGAGCGATGCGCGCTGCGCCGCCGAGGTGGTCGGATTGCGGGCGCAAGTGGACGAACGTGAGTTCACCCAGAAGACCGGCAATGGCGTCAATCAGCAACTCGTCATTGCCAAGCTCCTGTGGATCAAGAGGCATGAGCCTCAGATCTTTGCAAAGATCGCGACGGTCTTCGGCTCTTATGACTATATCAATTGGAGGCTGACGGGCGAGCGTGCGGTCGAGCAGAACTGGGCGCTCGAAGGCGGCTTCGTCAATCTCGCCGACCATCGGATCGATGACGAACTGGTGAGACTGGCGGGAATTCCGCGGAAGGCGCTGCCCCGCAAGACCGTATCGCATGAATTGCTCGGCCGCATCACACAAGGAGCGGCAAAGCATCTGGGCTTGCCGGCAGGCATGCCGGTCATTGCCGGGGCGGCCGATCATATTGCCTCAGCCCTTGCCGCGGGCATCGCCCGGCCGGGCGATGTTCTGCTCAAATTCGGCGGTTCGGTCGATGTTCTGATCGCTACCGATCGCATCGCCCCCGATCCCCGCATGTATCTCGATTATCATCTGGTGCCGGGTCTTTATGTGCCCAATGGCTGCATGGCGACGGGGGGCTCCGGCCTCAACTGGTTCGCCAACAATTTTGCCGAAGGCGAACGCCTGAAAGCGCAGGCAGCAGGCATGGTCCTGCATCAGTGGCTCGATCATCAGGCTGCGGCGATACCGGCGGGTGCGCAAGGCGTGCGCATCCTTCCCTATTTCCTCGGCGAGAAGACGCCGGTCCACGATGCCGATGTCAGGGGCGCCATACTGGGCCTGAGCCTCGCCCATGGCCCCGCCCATCTCTGGCGCGCTTTGCTCGAAGCCTATGCCTATGGCATCGCCCATCATGTCGAAGTGCTGAACGACATGGGACACCGCACTGAACTCTATTTCGCCTCCGATGGCGGCTCGAAGAGCACGGTCTGGATGCAGATCGTGGCCGATGTGCTGCAGAAGCCGGTGCAGCGGCTCGCCGGCCATCCGGGCTCCTGCCTGGGGGCGGCCTGGACGGCGGCGATGGGCATCGGGCTTGCCAATGACTGGTCGGCCATTTCGCGTTTCATCAGCCTGGCCGATCGTCTCGAGCCCGATCCGGCCCATGCCGATACCTATAGACGGGGCTATGCAGATTTCCGTCGCATCTATCCGGCGCTTGCCGGCCTTGAATTGAAGGAGACCCCATGACCATTCGCGCCGTGGCCTGGGATGTCGATGGCACGCTGGTCGACAGCGAGCCGTTGCATCACGACGCCCTGATCGCCGCCTGCCAAAACTGGAACGTCGATATTTCCGATATTACTGAAGACTTCTTTCGCGGCGTGCATATGGGCGATGTGTGGCGCGCCATTGCCCCGCGCATGCCGGCCGAGGCCGCGGAGCGGGACTGGATCGCCGCCAATGACGAATATTATGTGAAGCACCGCAAGCTTCTCAAACCCATGCCGCGGGCGCTCGAGACCGTTGCCGTCCTTGCCGAAGCGGGTCTATCCCAGATTTGCGTTTCCAATGCCGGCCGCATGATCCTCGATGCGAATATCGACGCGCTCGGCCTTGGCTCCCTGATGGAATTTTCGCTGAGCCTCGATGACGTCAGTGACGGCAAGCCGCATCCTGAACCTTATGCCTTGGGATGCGCCCGCTTACGGCTAAGGCCCGATCAGGTCATCGCCATCGAGGACAGTTCGACCGGCAGGCGCTCCGCGCGGTCTGCGGGACTCCTGGTCGTCGCTTACGATCATCTGGGAGAAGGGATCACCGATGCGGATCATATCATCCGCGACCTGTCGGGCTTGCCCTCCTTGATCGGTGCGCACCGGTCTGCGACCATGCCGGTTGCGATGCATGGAACCGGCGGAGCCTGACATGGTGTACAAGATCGATGCGCAAAGCGATCGGCAATATATCGAGGAATTCCGGGAAAAGCCGATCGGCGCCCACAGCCCGGGCCTGCAGCGCCTTCTCAACATCATCCGCAATGATCCGTCGGGCTATCAGATCGTGCTGATCTGCCGCAAGCCCTTCGCCGAATGGGTGCTCGGCACCATGCCGCCCAATCGCCTCGATGGCCCGATCGTCATCGAGGAAGGGCCGGTCTTCTCGAGCCGGGAAGAAGCCGAATGGGAAGTCTTCCGCCGCAGATGGCGGAAATACACCGGCGAAGACATCAACACGCCATTTCGTGACTGACAAGAAAAGCCGGGGAAGTCATGCTCAAGATCGTCGGATATCCGGACCGCTACAGTGTGGCCCCAGGAGAGAAGATCGCCTTCAAGATCTCGCTTGAGGAAGGAACGCACTTCGATGCGCGCCTGGTGCGCGTCATCCATGGCGATTGCAACCCCGAAGGACCGGGACTGAAATTCCGCCATATCAAGTCAGCGGCCGACGGCCGCTACAGGGGAAAGCCGCAGCGCATTGATGCCGGCTCCTATATGACGGTCGAAAGCATTCCCGCCCTGGCGTCCGGCGCCTTTACTTTTTCCGCAATGATCTGGCCGACCTTGCCGAAGCGTTCGAACCAGACACTCATCGCCCAGTGGGACGTACAGACAGGAAGCGGATTTCGCATCGAGATGACCGATGGTGGGCAACTCGCCGCCACGCTTGCCGACACATCGGGGCGGACGGCCGAACTCAGGAGCGGCAGGGCCATGCTCGAGCGGCAATGGTACGCGATCGCCGTATCGATCGATCCCCTGACGGGCATGGTGGTGCTCGATCAGCGTCCGGTGCAGCCCTATTCCCGGATCGCTGACCGCGCTCATGCCAGCGCCAGGCTCGCGGTTGCGCCAGAGGCGGTTGCCGCACCGCTGCTGATGGCCGGCTGTGCCGAGCCCGATGGAACAATCGGCCGCCATTTCGACGGCAAGATCGACAGTCCCCTGCTTCTCTCGGGCGTCCATACCGCTGATCGGCAGGATGGCTATTGGCGTCCCATCATCGATCCCTCGCTCTTGAAACACATCATTGCCAGATGGGATTTCTCCAGGGACATCCGCACGACGAGAACCGTCGATACCGGCCCCTCGCAACATCACGGCAGGATCGTGCATTTGCCGGCCCGCGGCATGAAGGGCTGGAACTGGACCGGCGAGGAGCATAGCTGGACGAGGAAGCCCGAACACTATGGCGCCATCCATTTCCACAGCGATGATCTCTATGATGCGGGCTGGGAGACGGCGGTCGAATTCGCGATACCGGATGATCTCAAGAGCGGTCCCTATGCGCTGCATGTGAGCTCAGGCGAGAGTGATCGGCAGGCGACGCGCGAGCAATATATCGCCTTTTTCGTGCGCCCGCCGCGCGAGCGCAATGCCGGGGTGAGCCGCCCTGAGGTCCTGGTATTGGCTTCGACCGCCTCCTATCTCGCCTATGCCAATCATGGCGAGCACATCACCGCGCGCGGCGCCGAGCGGCAGATGGCGCGCCTCCTGCAGTTCGGCCACACCGACCTCTATATGTATGACCATCCCGAACTCGGCGGCTCGCTTTATGACTGCCATGCCGATGGCTCGGGCGTGTGTTATTCCTCGCGGCTCAGGCCCAATCTCAATTTCTCGCCGCAATATCATTCCTGGCTCGGCGGCCATGGCTCCGGCCTTTACCAGTATAATGCCGATACGCATCTCTATGACTGGCTCGATCATCAGGGCGTCGATTACGATCTCATCACCGATGAGGATCTCCACAGCGACGGCTATGAGCTTCTGCGCGATTATCGCGTGGTGGTGACCGGTACCCATCCCGAATATCATTCGACGCCGATGTGGGATGCGATGAAGGCGTGGATCGATCGCGGTGGCCGGCTCATGTATATGGGCGGCAATGGCTGGTACTGGCGCATCGCCTATCATGACGAAATGCCGGGCGTCATCGAAGTGAGGCGTGCCGAGGATGGCATCCGCACCTGGGCGGCCGAGCCCGGCGAATATTATCACTCTTTCACTGGTGAATATGGCGGCCTGTGGCGGCGCATCGGCCGCGCCCCCAATGTCATTTGCGGCGTCGGCTTCATCGCGCAGGGCTTCGATGTCTCGTCCTATTACCGCCGCGCCCCCGATGCCGCCAATCCGCGGGCGGCGTTCATATTCAAGGGCGTCAAGGATGAGATCATCGGCAATTTCGGCCTGATCGGCGGCGGTGCGGCCGGTATCGAGCTCGATTGCATTGCCACCAATCTCGGCTCCCTGCCTAATATCCTGCGCCTTGCCTCATCGGAGAATCACAATTCGATGATGATGCTCGCCAATGAGGAATTCATGGTCGTGCCGCCCAATCTCGGCGGCGATCAGAATGAGCGCGTCAAGGCCGACCTCGCTTTTGGCGAGACGCCGTCGGGCGGCGCCATCTTCGCCACTTCATCCATCGCTTGGTGCGGATCGCTCTCTCACAATGGCTATGACAACAATGTATCGAAGATCTGCTGGAACGTGCTGCAGCGCTTTGCCGACCCTGAGCCTTTCAAGGCAGCGTTCTAGAAGACCATGATGAGTTTAGTGCGCTCCAACACCCTCGCC
>VAZZ01000520.1 GCA_005884715.1 Alphaproteobacteria bacterium
CGCACGATCGTGGTGGTGGGACGACTGCCCGGAACGGGCGTGCCGGCGCTGCGAAAGGTGCGCACCGCGTAGATGAACAAAGCGACGGCGACCAGCACTAAGGTGGCGCCGAGTGGCACGCTCAGGAGAGCGGAGAGGAGCCGAACCGGCCATGCGAAATTTAGCAACAGGCCGAGAATGATCGCGCCCAGATAGACAAAAGGAGGCCGCACCATCCCGAGATTCGCGACTTGCGACACGCTGCCTGTCTCCGTCTTCTCATTGCGCTGATCGCCTGACATGTCGTCTCCCATATGACAACCTAGATGTCATTCTGCACATTGACAACCTGCATCCATGGAAGAAATCCGCTACTAAAGGTCATTCTTCCAGGATTGATTCCTCCATGCCGGCCGACCCGCTCTCCATCCTCAATACCGTTTATGGCTATGACAGCTTCCGCGGGCGGCAGCGCGACATCATCGAGCATGTGATCGCGGGAAACCACGCCTTCGTCCTGATGCCGACAGGCGGAGGCAAGTCGCTGTGTTACCAGAACCCGGCGCTGGCCCGTCCCGGCATCGGTCTTATCGTCTCGCCCCTCATTGCGCTGATGGAAGACCAGGTGGCCGCACTCAGGCAGGCGGGTGTGAAAGCGGCGGCGCTCAATTCGAGGCTCCAGTTCGCGGAAAAGGATCGCCTCTGGCGCGATGTCGAGCGGGGCAAGTTGGACCTCCTCTACATGGCGCCTGAAACGCTTTTGCGACCTGAGACCCTCGAGCGGCTGAAGTCCCGCCGCCTCTCTCTCATCGCCATCGACGAGGCCCACTGCCTTTCGCACTGGGGCCATGATTTCCGGCCCGAATACCGCGCCCTCGACTGTCTCGCCGATCTCTTCCCCGATGTCCCGCGCCTGGCGCTCACCGCCACGGCGGATACGCCGACGAGGCGTGAGATCGTCGAACATCTGAGCATCGGCGCTCACAACAGCTTCATCTCAGGGTTCGATCGCCCCAATATCCGCTATTGCGCCGCCGAGAAGACGAACACGATGCAGCAGGTGAGGCACTTCCTCGAGCCCCGCAGAGGCGAAAGCGGCATCGTCTATTGCCTCTCCAAGCGCAAGACGGAGGACGTCGCCTCAACTCTCAGCGCCCACGGCTTCATCGCAACTCCCTACCATGCCGGCATGGAGATGAAGGCTCGCGAAGAAAACCAGCGCCGCTTCCAGCATGAGCAAGGCGTGATCATGGTGGCCACCATCGCCTTCGGCATGGGCATCGACAAGCCCGATGTGCGCTTCATCGTGCATGCGGACCTGCCCGCCAGCATCGAAGCCTATTACCAGGAGACAGGCCGCGCGGGCCGCGACGGCTTGCCGGCCGAAGCTTTGATGCTCTATGGCGCGCAGGACATGGCACTGCGCCGCCGGTTCATCGAGGAGTCGGAGTCTCCCGATGCCTGCAAGCAGCTGGAGCGCCGCAAGCTCGATGCGCTCCTGGGTTTCGCCGAATCCAGCCGGTGCCGCCGGCAAGTCCTCTTGCGCTATTTCGGCGATGACTGCGGGCCTTGTGGCAATTGCGATGTCTGTCTCGATCCGCCCAAGACCTTCGACGGCTCCATCGCCGCCCAAAAGCTTCTGTCCTGCATCTACCGCACCGGCGAGCGCTTCGGCCAGGCGCATGTGGTTTCGGTTCTCCTGGGCGAGCCGGATGAGCGCATCGGGCGTCTTGGCCATGACAAGCTCTC
>VAZZ01000083.1:0-1719 GCA_005884715.1 Alphaproteobacteria bacterium
CAGGCTCAAGGCCCTTGCTTCTTCCTTGCGGCCCGACGCCAGGGCGGCGGCTGCGTGGGCGATGAAAAGCGCGGCATTGTCCTGATGTGCCGCTGAAGTGAGTGGACGCAAGAGCGACAACGCCTTGCCAGCACTTCCGGCATCGAGCATTATGGACACGGCCGCGGCAACAAAATCAGGATCGCCGGAAAGCTGCGCAAAGCCGCTGTCCAATAGCCGCAGCCCTGCTTCGTTGCGATCAAGCTTCACCAGACAGCCCGCAAGCGCCAGAATGATGGCTTGGTCGTCTCGTTCGATGGGCAGATCCTTTGGCCAGACAGGGATGTCGACGCCATCGAGGAAATCCGTATTTGGGGTTTCGTTTTTCCGCTGCAAAGACTGCGCTTCGTCCAGTTGCAGCATCGCCAGCAAAAAGTTTGCGATATTGCGCAGCCTGCGCGGAATTGCTTTTTCAGCCAACAGGCTGTTGCGCCAGCTTACCAGTGCCTCTTTCCGCTTGCCCAACTGAAGTTGAGCGACGCTCAACAATCCCAAAATATCGGCCCTGGCAGTCCCGACCTGCAGAAGGGCCTCATACATATCGGCAGCCCGTTGGATTTCCCCGGCCTGATGCAGTGCAACTGCTCGTTTCCGGCTGGCCGAACTGTCATCGATTGAGACGTTTGTCATGCGTTTTTACTGCGTCTCCACCATGCCGCCGAGTGCCGCGATCCATCTTAGTCCGGAGAGGTCTATCCGCTGTTCCAAACCCGTCCGGATGCCGTCAGGACGCTGACAATGCCATGACAGAGAATAGAACAGCCAGATGTGCCTAGTACAGTCATTCCCGGCAGTTGCGGAAATCCTCTTACATCGCCTCGAACAGGGCTCCGCCGGCCGAATAGGACCCTTGTGCGGTCTGCTTGAACGGCGAGCACTCGGTCCGCGTCCCCCTCGGAAGGAAGCTCGTCGGATTGAACGCTTCGCATAGCGAGCCATCGCTTGCCTGCCAGATGCCGGTGCCCTCGCCCTTGCCATCCTCCTGATAGGAAAAGGTCCCATCGCTGTTGAAGGTCGTCGTGCCGGTGCGATTGCCATCACGCGTATAGCGGAAGCTGTTGCCCGACAGGATGCGCATGATATCGCCCGCTTTCAGCGGACCTGCCGGCACTGTCGGAGGAGGCTCGGTGACCGCGGGACTGGTTGCATCATCGATGCGCGCGGAATGCGAGCTGCAGGCCGCCAGCACTGCCGCTGCGACAATCACACCGGCGAGCGCCGGCAATCTTGAGAACACCGGTCCCATCCTCAAATTCCTTCCGCCATGACCACGACCCGCGTGCCGACGGGCGCGCGGCGATAAAGTTCGATGACATCCTGATTGAGCATCCGGATGCAGCCGGAAGACGCATTCTTGCCGATCGACATCGGCTCATTGGTGCCATGGATGCGATAGAGCGTGTCGTTGCCGTTCTGGAAAAGATAGAGGGCGCGCGCACCCAGCGGGTTCGTCGGGCCGCCCGGCATGCCGTCCTTCCATTTGGCTTTTTCCGGGCTGCGCTCGATCATGTCCCTGGGCGGCGTCCAGCGCGGCCACATCACTTTGCGGCCCACATCGGCAAGCCCTGCCCACCGGAAGCCGTCGCGCCCGACGGCGCAACCGAAACGCATGGCCTGCTGGCCCTCAAGCACGACAAACAGCTGGCGGGCCTGCGTGTTGATGATGACGGTGCCCGGCCA
>VAZZ01000083.1:1851-3185 GCA_005884715.1 Alphaproteobacteria bacterium
GCTCCGCCAATCAAATAGCGGCGCGTCAAAACTGGTCCGGGCACGGTCTATCCTCCTCAACCACCTTTTTCCATTCACTGCATGCCCGCATGGCAAGACTGCGGCACTCATAGGGGCGATGGACCTTGCGATCATGCAAAGCCTGGAGCGCTCCCTATCGCCAAGCCGGGACAATGGGAAACCCACCGGCCGCTAAAATCCCATGCAATACCTTAACAAGTCATCAAGGATAACAGCCGATTAACCTGAATCAGACGACATGAAATGATACAATTCCATATATGAGATGGGACGGCTTCTGCCTCGATATCGACTCTTCTCCCCCCTGACAGCACGCACAACCTTTCACGCCCCGCACAAGCTGCGGGGTTTTTCTTTCCAGGTTAAGCGCCACTCTCCCACAACCGTCGCAGAGTACGACCCTGTACGGGCCACAATCTCATCGGTGACTGCAGTTGACTTTAGGAAAAGGATTCCTTGAACCATCCCGGTCAATTAAGCCGGCCTGAACCATGGGAGCCGACAGCGTCAGCCGCGGCGCCTGGCTCTTACCGCCGTCTGTCGGCCGTCATGCCAAGGCGGCAGTGGACGACTATTGGGCGAGACCGCTTCGTTGTGCAACGGGCTCAGATCCATCATCCTTTCGATCGCTGCCTGCTTCGTGCTTGGCGCGAACGGGTCTCATCGAGCTTCTGCCCAGATGGCTTGTTGCAAGGATGCTCCCGATTTCTGCCTACATGATCGTGACAAGAGGCGCCGTCGCTCTATGGGCGATGCCGCTCGATCGCGCCGGCCGTTTCCGCAAGCGCATCGCCATTGTCGGCGGCGGTGCGCGGCCGAGGCAGCCATTCATATACCCGGATCTTCTCCTGGCCTCGACATCGTCGGGTTGTTCGACGATCGCTTCGATGACCGGAGTCCCAAATCCATACGCACTCACGACAAGCTCGGCAAGAATAGCGAGCTCGCCGTTTTGCGCGTGAGCATCGGATCGATCTCATCATCGTCGCCATACCGCTCTCCGCCGAAGCGCGCCTGCTGCAGGTCCTGAAACGGCTGTGGGAACTGCCCCTCGACATCCGAATCAGTGGCCAGCCTCCAGCCCAAATTGAGCCCGCGCGCCTATGCCCATCTCGGAAATCTGCCGCTGCTCTCGCTATTCGGCCGCGCGCTGACCGATTGGACCTCATTGCTCAAATCGGTGATGGACCGAAGCCTCGCAGCTCTGCTCATTGTGCTGCTGTCGGCGCTCTTCCTCACCACCGCGCTCGCGGTGCGCCTCGACAGCAAAGGGCGGTCCTGTTCAGGCAGCGCCGCTACGGCTTCAACAATGA
>VAZZ01000084.1 GCA_005884715.1 Alphaproteobacteria bacterium
GCCCCGAGTATCTGGTCGGACCCGTGGCTCGAGGCACGCCGCCAGGTTCTGGCGAGTCCTATGGTCATCGAGGACGACGAGACGGAAAGCGCAATCCGCGCCCGTTTGCGGGCGGCGCTTTTGACATTTCGCGGTCGGCTTTAACGTCCTTCCCACGGCGCCCGGCGAGGGCATGCCGGCACGGGCCGCACCACCCGATCGCTGCCCGCTGCGCCGGTACAATTCACCTCGGTCATTGGCCCACGCCCTTATCGCGATCGCCGTGGGGGCTTCTTGCCCGAAACGACCCCGCCACCCCTGCGGTCAAAGCCAGTCGACGCCAAACAGGCCTTAAAAAGAAGCGCCTAACCTGTCGATTCCGCTTTCCCTCAATCGACTATCCAGTAGAGCGGGACTTCGGACGGTCCAGACCGGCCGGCGTTCAGGCTCGATCCCGAACCTAGGAGATATCACTATGCGATTCATGGTCATCGTCAAAGCGAACAAGGACTCGGAGGCCGGCGTGCTTCCGGACGAGAAGCTTCTCGCCGACATGGGCAACTTCAACGAGCAGTTGGCGAAAGCAGGCGTCCTGCTCGCGGCCGAAGGGCTGCATCCAAGCTCGAAGGGCGCGCGGGTCAGGTTCTCCGGCGCGAATCGGACGGTGATCGACGGCCCCTTCGCCGAGACCAAAGAGCTCGTCGCCGGCTTCTGGCTCTGGCAGGTGAAGTCGAAGGAGGAGGCGATCGAATGGGTCAAGCGTTGTCCCAACCCCTTTCCCGGCGAGTCCGAGATCGAGATTCGCCAGGTTTACGAGGCAGAGGACTTCGGTGCCGAGTTCACACCCGAGCTGAGGGCGCAGGAGGAACGCGTGCGCGCGCAGGTCGCCGAAAAGAAGTAAGTGCCGCGCGGGGATCGGAAGTGTCCGGGACCCGGGGTGAACCCGATAGTCAACGACTGAATGAGGAAAAGGATTACCAATGCACCAGCTCAACGCCTACCTGTTTTTCGATGGCAACTGCGCTGACGCGATGCGCTTTTACGAGCGCACGCTGGGCGGTAAGCTGTCATTGATGACGCACGCAGACTCTCCCATGGCGGGAAAGACGCCGCCCGGAAGCGCCGACAGGATCATGCACGCACGCCTGGACTTCGATCGCGGCACGCTGATGGCCTCCGACACGATGGTCGGTCAACCCTACGCCGGGATGCACGGGTTCTCACTGTCGCTGGTCTATCCGACGGTGGCAGAGGGGCACCGGATGTTCGATGCCTTGGCCGAAGGCGGCCGCGTGACCATGGCTTTCGATAAGACTTTTTGGGCCGAAGGCTTCGGCATGCTCGTCGATCGGTTCGGCACGTCGTGGATGGTCAACTGCGAGAAGGCAAGCAAGTGAGCGCCGCTGGGCATCGCACACGGACGTTTCCATCGCTGAACAGGCGCCGCCGGAGAAGATCTTCCCGCTCATCGCCGACCTCCACGGCTGGGGCTCCTGGTCGCCGTGGGACAAGATGGACCCGGCGATGAAACGGACCTACGGCGGTGCGGCCCGCGGCAAGGGCGCTGCGTACGCGTGGGAGGGCAACAGCAAGGTCGGTGAAGGGCGGATGGAGATCACGGAGGCGTCGCCGCCCTCGAAGTTCACCATCAAGCTGGACTTCATCAAGCCGCTCGAAGGTCACAACATTGCCGAATTCACGCTCGACCCGAAAGGTGATTCCACAAATGTCACCTGGGCCATGTATGGCCCGACGGCCTACGTCGCGAAGATCATCGGCA
>VAZZ01000085.1 GCA_005884715.1 Alphaproteobacteria bacterium
TCCCTCGGCCCCAGCCGCGCCACGTCGACCAACGCCGCCGGCCCGACGATCCCCAGCCGCATCCAGTTGAGCAGCTCCGTGCCGCCTGCGATCACCACCGCATTTGGCGCGCCGAGCGCCGTCACCGCCGCGTCCGCGCCGTCCGGCGCCGAATAGGAGAACTCCTGCATCTCACGTCCTCCGCATGCGTTGGGCGGCGTCAAGCACCGCGGCGGTGATCTGGGGATAGGCCGAACAGCGGCAGAGGTTGCCGCTCATCCACTCGCGCACCGTGGCCTCATCGGTGGCGTGACCTTCCTGGATGCACGCGACCGCCGAGATCACCTGGCCGGGCGTGCAATAGCCGCACTGGAACGCGTCATGGTCGATGAAGGCCTGCTGCACCGGGTGCAGCTTGCCGTCCTTGGCCGCCAGCCCTTCAACCGTCGTCACCTCGCGCCCGGCGCACTGGACGAGGAAGGTCAGGCAGGCGTTCATTCGCTGGCCGTCGATCAGCACGGTGCAGGCGCCGCAGGCGCCCTCGTTGCAGCCCTTCTTCGCCCCGGTCAGGCCGGCCTGCTCGCGCAGCCAATCCAGCAAACTGACGCGGTTCTCCACCCGCACCGTGCGGCGCTCGCCGTTGACGGTGAGGGTGATTTGGTGGCGGACAGCGCCAGCCGCCTCGGCGACAGGTCCGGCGAAAGTGGCGGTGGCGGTGGCCATGGCGCTGGTCTCCAGGATTTTGACGACGCGTGAACTCGTGCGGCATCATGCGATCTCCCCTCCAGCCCCCACAACAACCAACTTCGCTCGCCCAGGTTCCGCGCGAGAGGCGCAATCTTTTCTGAATGTGACCTGAAAAGTTCGTCCGATCCAGTGACCGCCACCCGCCTTCACAAGAAAAGCGGGTATCAAATCAAGGGCTCACGAAGTACAGTAAATAAAATCGATAGCTCAGATATCCAATGATCCTCGTCATCGATAATTACGACAGCTTCGTCCACAATGTGACGCGCTATTTGCGCGAATTGGGTGCCGAGGCCCAAGTGAAGCGCAATGACGCCCTCACCGTCGATGCGATCGATCGTGACATCAAGGGCATCGTGATTTCGCCCGGCCCCTGCACACCCCATGAGGCCGGCATCTCGCTCGATATCCCTTGGCCATCAATGCATCGGCGAGGCCTTTGGCGGCAAAATAACGCGCGCCAGACGCCCGATGCATGGCGAGGCCTCCGCCATTCGCCATCAGGGTCAAGGCGTGCTGTCCGGCATTCCCGATGGGTTCAATGCCGGACGCTATCACTCCTTGATCGCCGAGCTTGATGGCGATGAACCCTTGTCCGTCACCGCAAGATCGGAAGATGGCGAGATCATGGGGCTTGAACATAGATGGCACCCGACCTTCGGCGTGCAGTTCCATCCCGAATCCGTTTTGACCGAACATGGCTATGACATATTGCGCAATTTCCTCAAAGGCGCGCGATGAGCGCGACAGTCTGGTTCAACGGAAGACTGATCAAGGATGCATCGCTTTCCATCGATCCTTCCGATCGTGGGCTCCTTCTGGGTGACGGGCTTTTCGAGACCATCGCCATCTTCAATGGCAAGGCCATCTGGCTTGACGATCATCTCCAGCGCCTGCGGGCAGGCGCGGCAACACTCGGTCTGACGGCTGACCGTACCCATATTGAAACCGCTGCGAGGGATCTGCTGAGCGAGGCTCGGGGCTATCACGGCATCATGCGCATTACGCTGACCCGTGGCCCGGGTCTACGCGGCCTCGCGGCGGAAGGTTCAAGACCAGGCCTCCTCCTCACTCTCAACCCGTGGGCCAAGGAAACGCTCTTCGTCCCGGCGAAGCTCATGACATCATCGATCAGGCGCAATGAGACCTCTCCCGCTTCGCGTCTCAAGACACTTTCTTATATCGACAACATACTGGCCGCGCGCGAGGCGTCTGCCAAAGGATGTGACGATGCGCTTTTCCTCAATTTTCGCGGCAATGTCGCCTCGACGACCATTGCCAATCTTTTTGTTTTGCGTGGCGATCGGATCACGACGCCGCCGGTGAGCGCCGGCATTCTTCCCGGTATTGCGCGCAAGAAGTTGCTGGCTTTTGCCAAAGGCGAAGAGAGGGAGATTGCGCCCGCCGATCTCAGAGGGGCCGATGCGGTATTCCTCACCAACAGCCTGCGCCTGATCCGTCCTGTCCATTCCCTTGACGGAACGCCATTACGCCGCAATGACGCAGCGCTTGCCGGATTGATCGAAAAACTTTGCGGCCTGATCGCCGAAGAATCAGGCATCGATCCCCGCGTGGTCGATGCGCTTTGACCTTGTCAGGCTGGATCATGGGGACTAGTTTGCCAGCCGGAACCCTAAGGATCTTGTCATGAAATTCTTTGTCGATACTGCCGAAATCAAGGAAATCAAGGAACTCGCCGCGACTGGCCTTTTGGATGGCGTGACCACCAATCCCTCCCTCGTCGCCAAATCCGGCCGTGACTTCAAGGAGGTGATCGCTGAGATCTGCAACGCCGTGGAAGGTCCGGTCTCGGCTGAAGTGACCGCACTCGATGCCGACACGATGATCACTGAAGGCAGGAAGCTCGCCAAGATCGCCAAGAATGTCGCCGTGAAGGTGCCGCTCACTCTTGATGGCCTGAAGGCCTGCCGCACATTGAGCCAGGCCGGAACCATGGTGAATGTGACGCTCTGTTTCAGCGCCAATCAGGCCCTGCTCGCCGCCAAGTCCGGCGCCACGTTTATTTCGCCCTTCATCGGCCGGCTCGATGACATCAATATCGACGGCATGGAGCTCATCCGCGAGGTCCGCCAGATCTATGACAATTACGATTTCACCACGGAGATCCTGGCCGCCTCGATCCGCACCGCCAATCACGTCAGGGAAGCGGCCTTGATCGGCGCCGATGTGGTCACCGTGCCGCCTGCCGTGCTGAAGGGTCTCGCCAAGCACCCCTTGACCGACAAGGGCATCGAATCCTTTCTGGCCGACTGGAAGAAGACCGGCCAAGCGATCTGATTCCCTCTGTTCGTCATCCCGGCGGAAGCCGGCGAGATTCGACCTCCATGGTCTCGTAACCATTTGAGCGCTAGTCTCAGTCATGGCCGAGACACCCGATCTCACGCTTTTCCATGCCGCGCCGGAAACCGCCAAGACGGTCACGGCATGGCTTGCATGGCCGCGATATCAGCCAGTTCATGGCCTTCCTCACCGATCATCTGGGGGGCGCGCCGACGCTTTCCGATCTGGCTGGCCTCACCCCATCCGATTTCCGCGCCTTCATGGCGCGGCGGCGCAATCACGGCAGTGGCAGCCGCACGCTGGCGCGCCAGCTTTCCGCCATCCGCAGTTATTTCCGCTTCCTCGAACGGCGCAACACCCTGAGCAATGCAGCGCTGAGCGTGCTCAGGGCGCCGAAGATTCCTCATGGCGTGCCGAAGCCCTTGTCGGCTTTATCAGCGCGCGATCTCGTCAAGGCTGACACGCTGTCGGGCGAAGAAATACCGGCCTGGGTCACGGCGCGCGATGCCGCCGTGCTCACTTTGCTCTATGGCTGTGGCTTGCGTATTTCCGAAGCCCTGAACCTCACCCCGCAAGCGGCCCGGCTCGATCCTTTGACCATCCTCGGCAAGGGCGGCAAGACCCGCATCGTTCCGGTCCTGCCGGCGGCGCGCCAGGCGATCGATGCCTATCTGAAGCTTTGCCCCTTTGCGCTCGATGCCAAGGCGCCGATGTTCCGCGGTGTGAAGGGTGGCCCGCTCAATGCCCGCAATATACAATTGCTGATCGCGAGGCTGCGCGGTGCGCTTGGCCTTGCCGATACGGCGACACCGCATGCGCTGCGCCATTCCTTCGCCACCCATCTCCTCGCCTCGGGCGCCGATCTGCGCACCATTCAGGAACTGCTCGGCCACGCTTCGCTCTCGACCACGCAGGTTTACACCGAGATCAACACCGACCATCTCCTCGAACAATATTCCAAGGCGCATCCGCGCGCCTGATCCCTGACCCCTGGACTCTGCCATCCTGATATGCCCATCACGCCCGATCCCGTCTATTCCGACACGGACCTGCCGAAGAAGAGAACTTGCCGAGCGCGGCATCGATGTGACCCTGATCGAGAAAGGCGTCATTGCCGGCGAACAGTCGAGCCGCAATTGGGGCTGGTGCCGGCAGATGGGCCGCGATCCACGCGAAATTCCCTTGATCCTTGTGGCGCTCGAAGCCTGGCGCGGCATGAATGCCCGTATCGGCGCCGAGACGGGCTTCCGCCAGTCCGGCATCATCTATCTTTGCGAGACCGATCAGGAACTGGCGGCGCGGGAAAAATGGAATGAACAGAATGCGAAACCCTTCGGCCTCGATACGCACATCGTTTCAGGCGATGAAGCGGCGCAGCTGCAACCCGGATCGACCAGGCGCTGGAAGGGTGCCCTTTTCACATCCGCCGATGGCCGCGCCGAGCCCTTCATGGCAGCACCGGCCATCGCCCATGGCGCGCGCAGGAAGGGTGCGAAGCTCCTGACAAATTGTGCGGTGCGTGGAATTGAAACATTCGCCGGGCGCGTATCGTCCATTGTCACCGAGAAGGGCCGCATCGCCTGCGACACGGTGGTGCTGGCGGGCGGCGCCTGGTCCCGCCGTTTCCTCGGCAATCTCGACATCCCCTTCCCGCAGCTTTCCGTCATCAATTCGGTGATGCGCTGTGCGCCGATCGATACCCCGCTCGAACGCTCCTGCTCGGCCGGCAAATTTTCGATCCGCAAGCGTCTCGATGGCGGCTATACGATTGCTCATCGCCATCTCTCGGTGGCCGATATCGTGCCCGACTCGTTCCGCCTGTTTCGCGAATTCCTGCCCGCCTTGAAAGTCGACTGGAGCGGCCTGCGCCTGAGATTCGGCCAGCGCTTCTTCGATGAGGCGCGGCTCAAGCGCCGCTGGGGGCTTGATGAAACATCGCCTTTCGAAGAGGTGCGGATCCTCGATCCGGAACCCGTCTCCTCCATCCTCGATGAAGCGGCGGCAAGTCTGAAGGATTACTTCCCGGTCTTCCGAAATATGGAGATTGCCCAGCGTTGGGGCGGTGTCATCGATGCGACGCCCGATGCCGTGCCGGTGATGTCGCCCATCGAAAAGCTGCCGGGGCTTTATCTCGCCTCCGGATTTTCCGGTCATGGCTTCGGCTTGGGTCCCGGCGCCGGCAAGCTCATGGCCGATCTCGTCACGGGATCAACACCCTGCGTCGATCCAGAACCCTTCCGCTATACGCGCTATTTCGACGGCACCAATCCGAAGCCAACGACGGGATTATGAGGCACGCTGCTCCCCCCGTTTCATCACACCGGCGAAAGCCGGTGCCCATTAAATTCCGTCAGCTCGCGCGCAACGAATTTAGTGGACCCAGCTTTCGCCGCCGGCGGGCGTCATGACACGGAAGATTTAGCTAGCGCGAACCGATGGTCAGCTCTTCGCCGGAGCGATTGAAGCTTATGGCCCATGGCTTGAACGCCGCCATTCTGAAATCGGCCAGTTCCTCGACCGTGTTGATCGGCCGGCCGTCTATGGCCTGAATGATATCTCCGGCCCTGAGACCAAGGCGATCGGCGGATGAGCCGGCGCTCACATCGAGCAGCACGACGCCCGGAATGCCGCTATCGACGCCGATCTCTTCGGCTAGTGCCGGCGACAGGCTCGCCGCTTTTGCACCGCTCAGCGGGCTGAGGCCGGTCAGCCACCGATCATTGCGCGGTGGAACGTCCGGCGGCGCTTTCAGCAAGACCGGGATTTCGATCTGCGAGCCTTCGCGTATGAGGCTCAGGCGAACGGTCGCGCCAACGAGCCTTGTCGCGATGCGATAGCGCAGGACCAGGGGCTCATCGACCGTAAGGCCGTCAACCGACATCACGATATCCCCTGTTGCGACACCGGCCGCAGCTGCCGGTCCACCTTTGTAGAGGCCCGACACCAGTACCCCCTTCGTCGGAAGGCCAAGCACCATGGCGATCTGCGGTGGCACGCGACGTCCCGAGAGCCCGATCCACGGTCGAATGAGCGGGCGGTGCTGGACTGCCGTCTCGGCCACCATGCGCGCCATATTGGCCGGAATGGCAAAGCCCAGGCCTTGCGAGCCGCCAGTCGTCGAATAGATGGCGGTACTGATTCCAACGAGCTTGCCGTCCATCGTAACCTGCGCGCCACCCGAATTGCCGGGATTCGTCGCCGCATCCGTCTGGATGAAGAAGCGGAAGTCCGTGATCCCCACACTCGTGCGGGCCAAGGCCGAGACGATGCCGCTCGTCACAGTCTGTCCGAGTCCAAAAGGATTGCCGATCACCAGAACCCTATCGCCTACCCTCAGCAGATCGGAATCGCCGAATTCGAGATAGGGCAGAACCTCGCCGCGCGTCTCGATCTTGAGGACGGCAATATCGGTACGCTTGTCGGACAGCAGGATCTCGGCATTGAATGCCCTGCCGTCCGCAAGCGCCGCGACAACCCCCTCCGCCGCCTCGACAACATGGTGATTGGTGACGATGATGCCGTCCGACCTCACGATGACACCGGAACCGAGCGAATTTTCGATGCGCTCGCGACCATAGCCGAATAACAGCGTGTCCCTGAACAGGCGCCAGAACGCTGAACCGTCCAGCGATTGCGAGCGGGAATGGACGATCTTTCGCGCATAGATGTTGACGACCGCCGGGGCGGATTTCTCGACGAGTGCTGCAAATGATTGCGGAAAGTCCTCGCCTGCTGATGGATGGGTTGCTGTTTCCTCGGCCGGCGAGGATGAGGCGAACAGCAAAAAGGCCAGCATCGCGAGCTTGGTGGCCGTCGTGCCGGATTTATGGATCTTCTGGTTTTTTGTCGGACAGAGCATGAGACCTGGGGGCCTGCATTTAACGCCACGAAAAATACTGAGGTACGAGTATGAGCGCGATGATGATCTAGAACAGTGCAACCGACAGATATCCGGCACTCTTGAACTGGGCGGTTATCCGCCGGTCGCCGGGAAAATCCTTGTCGTTGAAGTTGCTATAGACCTGGCTCCACAATTCAACCAACGAGCCGGCTTCGATCTGCTCGCACCTTTCGATGAAGGAGCGCTCGGTGTCGCCGCGCGGCCGCCGCCTGAGATAATCGCGATAGAAATCGTAGCCCAAGGCCAGTTCCAGAAAGATGATCCGCGGATAAAGGGCGACGACGCCACGGTCGATACCGAGCACCACGCGATAGGCGAACCAGACGATTGCACTCGCCGACACACCCGCAGCAATTAGCATTGGCCGACTGGATAGGCTGAGACTGAAATTCAGCAGGAACCAGAAATAGGCAAGTGCAAACAAATGGCCGCAGGCGTACCAGAGGTTATAGGAGCGAATCAGCGC
>VAZZ01000007.1:0-1541 GCA_005884715.1 Alphaproteobacteria bacterium
CGCGTTTCCGTGGCAAACTCGAAATTCGGTCCCTCGACGATGGCATCGACCGGGCAGGCCTCCTGGCAGAAACCGCAATAGATACACTTGACCATGTCGATGTCGTAGCGCGTCGTTCGCCTGGTGCCGTCATTGCGGCGCGGTCCCGCCTCGATGGTGATTGCCTGGGCCGGGCAGATCGCCTCGCATAATTTGCAGGCGATGCAGCGTTCCTCGCCATTGGGATAGCGGCGCAGCGCATGTTCGCCGCGGAAGCGCGGCGAAACCGGCCCCTTCTCGAAGGGATAGTTCAGCGTCGCCTTAGGCGCGAAGAAATAGCGCAGCGCCAGCCAGGTGGCGGAAACGAATTCGCGCAGGAACAGCGCGCGGCCTGCCTGAGCCAGTCTCATGACACCGACGAGCGGAAACACCAGCAAACCTATCAGATAGACAATCCGCGAGACCTGGGCGGGATCCCGCCCTTGCGTAGCGGTAACCTTTGCCTTTTCGTAGCGGAAGATCAGCAGGGGTCGAATGAAACGCTGGTACAGAGCGAGGCAAATCACCCCGAATACCAGAAAGATGAGCGCGCCGATCACATTGCTGAAGGAGAAGACCATGCGTTTGCTTCCTCATGGCAGCCATCCGAAGGTCACGAGAACGCCGGCGGTGAGCGCCACCCAGAACAGCGAGAGCGGCAGGAACACCTTCCAGCCGAGCCGCATGAGCTGGTCGTAGCGATAGCGCGGCACGATCGCCTTCACCATGGCGAACATGAAGAAGACGAAACAGAGTTTGCCCAGGAACCAGATGACGCCGGGCACCAGGTTGATCGGCCAGATGTCGATCGGCGGCAGCCAGCCGCCAAGGAACAGGATGGTCGTCATCGCGCACATCAGGATGACGGCGATATATTCGCCGAGCATGAAGAGCAGATAGGGCGTCGATGAATACTCGACCATGAAGCCGGCGACGAGTTCCGATTCCGCTTCACCCAGATCGAAGGGCGGACGGTTGGTTTCCGCCAGCGCCGAGACGAAGAAGACGATGAACATCGGCAGGAGCGGCAACCAGTACCAGTTGAGGAAGGCAAGCCATGGCAGGCCGATCAGCGTGGCGAGCCCGGTCTCCTGCGACTTCACGATGTCGGTCAGGTTGAGCGAGCCGGCGCAGAGCAGCACGGTGATGATGACGAAGCCGATCGAGACTTCGTAGGACACCATTTGCGCCGCCGAGCGCAAGGCGCTGAGAAACGGATATTTCGAGTTCGATGCCCAGCCGCCCATGATGACGCCATAGACACCGAGCGAGGAGATGGCGAGCAGATAGAGGATGCCGACATTGATGTCGGCGATCGCCCAGCCCTCATCGAGCGGAATGACCGCCCAGGCGGCAAGCGACAGAAGGGCCGTGACCAGGGGGGCGATGATGAACACGCCCTTGTTGGCGCCATCCGGGATGATGACTTCCTTGAACACGAATTTGAGCAGGTCGGCGAAGGACTGCAGGATGCCCCAGGGACCGACGACATTGGGGCCGCGGCGCATCTGCACCGCCGCCCA
>VAZZ01000007.1:1637-3324 GCA_005884715.1 Alphaproteobacteria bacterium
TGATGCGCGAGGCGCGCGCGATCGGGTTGGTCAGATAGAAATCCTTGATGGGAGAAGCGAAAGCCTCGGCGGACATCTCACCACCTCGTCCGGCCAGTGGCTCGAGCTCCGCCGCATCAGCCTTGCTGAGCTGGTCGAGCCGGCGCAAATGCGGCGCCTTCTCATAGAGCGCCCGGCGCAATTCCTCGAGCGAATTCCATGGCTGGGTGGCGCCGAGCACATCCGACAGAGCGCGCAGGATCGCCCAGTCCTCGCGCGCCTCGCCCGGCGGGAAGGTGGCGCGCCGTGTCATTTGCGGACGGCCTTCGGTGTTCACATAGGTCACCGACTTCTCGGTATAGGCCGCCCCCGGGAGAATGACATCGGCGCGGTGCGCGCCCTGATCGCCATGGGTGCCCTGATAGACGACGAAGCACGACCCTTGAGGCGGCAGATCGATCTCATCGGCGCCCAGGAGAAAGAGCATGTCAAGGTCACCCGATTTGGCCGCTGCAAGGATTTCGCGTGTGGAACGGCCTCCCTCTTCCGGCAGAGCGCCGGCATCGAGGGCGCCGACGCGGCCCGCCGCGGTATGGAGAATATTGAAGCCGTTCCAGCCCTCCTTGACGACGCCCAGCGCCTGGGCGGCTTTGGCGGCCACCGCGAGCACGGCTGTCCCATCGGGACGTGCCAGAGCGCCCTGGCCGATGATGAACATCGGCTTCTGCTTTTGCGCCGGCGGATGATCGATGAAACGGGCGAGGCTTTCGGGACCGGCGCCCAGATAATTATAGCTGTAAGTGAGATCCGCCTTCTCGCCGATCAGGCCGACCAGCAGATTGCCCTTGAGCCAGCGTTTGCGGATGCGGGCATTGAGCACCGGCGCTTCCAGGCGTGGATTGGTGCCGATGAGCATGATCGCATCGGCCTCTTCGATGCCGGCAATGCCGGTGTTGAAGATATAGCCGGCGCGCCCGCCCGCATCGCCGAGCGGCGTGCCATCCTGGCGGCAGTCGATGCTTGCGATGCCGAGTGCCGCGGCAAGCTGCTTCATGGAGAAGGCCTCTTCGGCACCGATAAGATCGCCAAGGATGATGCCGACCCGCTCCGGTCTGGATCCCTTCAGCTTCTGCGCGATGCGCGAAAAAGCCTCCATCCAGCTGGCGGCGCGCAATTTGCCGATCTCGCGTATATAAGGCCGGTCGAGCCGCTGGACTTTAAGACCATCCCAGACAAAGCGGGTCTTGTCCGAGATCCATTCCTCATTCACGTCTTCATGGGTGCGCGGCAGGATGCGCATCACCTCGCGCCCGCGCGAATCGACGCGGATATTTGAGCCCACCGCATCCATTGCATCGATGGTCTCGGTCTTGGTCAATTCCCACGGCCTCGCCTTGAATTCATAGGGCTTCGACGTCAGCGCGCCGACCGGGCAGAGATCGATCACATTGCCCTGCAGTTCCGACGTCATGGCGCGTTCGAGATAGGTGGTGATCTCCATGTCCTCGCCACGGCCGATGGCGCCGAGTTCCTCGACACCGCCGACTTCGGCGGCGAAGCGCACGCAGCGCGTGCACTGGATGCAGCGGTTCATCGAGGTCTTGACCAAGGGGCCGATATATTTGTCCTCGACGGCGCGTTTGTTCTCGGCGAAGCGGTTCTTGTCGATGCCATAGGCCATCGCCTGGTCCTGCAGGTCGCATTCGCC
>VAZZ01000007.1:3332-4895 GCA_005884715.1 Alphaproteobacteria bacterium
TGACGAGGGGTGTCCTCGTGTTGACCTCGGGGGGCTCGCCATTGGGACCGGGTCTCAGGTCATTGACCGACATGGTGCAAGACGCCTGCGGTTTCGGCATGCCCTTCACTTCGACGAGGCACATGCGGCAGTTGCCAGCGATCGACAGGCGCTCGTGATAGCAGAAACGCGGCACTTCGGAGCCCGCCGCTTCGCAGGCCTGCAGCAGCGTCATGCCGTTCTCGACTTCGATCTCGTGGCCATCGACTTTCAGCTTCGGCATCTTGTCCTCACTCCGCGGCCTTGAGGCGCACCGCGCCTGCATGATCCGGATTGGCGGAATACTGATCGATGCGCTCCTCGATCACGTGACGGAAATGGCGAATGAGGCCCTGGACCGGCCAGGCCGCCGCATCGCCCAATGCGCAGATCGTATGGCCCTCGATCTGATAGGTGACATCCAGCAGCATATCGATCTCGCGCTTCTCGGCCCGCCCGTCCGCCATGCGGGTCAGGACCCGCCACATCCAGCCCGTGCCTTCACGGCAGGGCGTGCACTGGCCGCAGCTCTCATGCTTGTAGAAATAAGCCAGCCGGCCAATGGCGCGGATGATGTCGGTCGATTTGTCCATCACGATGACGGCCGCGGTGCCGAGGCCCGATTTCAGATTGCGCAGCGAATCGAAATCCATTGGGCAGTCCATGATCTGGTCGGCCGGCACGCAGGGCACCGAGGCGCCGCCCGGGATGACGGCGAGCAGATTGTCCCAGCCGCCGCGGACGCCGCCGCAATGCTTTTCAATGAGTTCGCGGAACGGAATGCCCATCGCCTCTTCGACATTGCACTGCCGGTTGACGTGGCCCGAGATGCAGAACAGCTTGGTGCCGACATTGTTCGGCCGGCCGATGCCGGAGAACCAGGCCGCCCCCCTCCGCATGATGGTTCCGGCGACCGCGATCGATTCGACATTGTTGATGGTGCTGGGCGCGCCATAGAGGCCGACATTGGCTGGGAATGGCGGCTTCATGCGCGGCAGGCCCTTCTTGCCCTCAAGGCTCTCGAGCATCGCCGTTTCCTCGCCGCAGATATAGGCGCCGGCACCATGATGGATATGGAGATCGAAGTCCCAGCCGTGGATGTTGTTCTTGCCGATGAGGCGGGCCTCATAGGCCTGGTCGATCGCAGCCTGGAGGCGCTCGCGCTCACGGATGAACTCACCGCGCACATAGATATAGCCGACATTGGCGGCCATCGCGGCGCCGGCGATCAGGCAGCCCTCGACGAGGAGATGGGGATCATGGCGCAGTATCTCGCGGTCCTTGCAGGTGCCGGGCTCCGATTCATCGGCATTGACGACCAGATAATGCGGCCGCTCGCCGACCTGCTTGGGCATGAAGGACCATTTGAGGCCGGTCGGAAAGCCAGCACCGCCCCGCCCGCGCAAGCCAGAGGCCTTCATCTCATTGACCATCCAGTCGCGGCCCTTGTCGATGAACGACTTTACGTCGACCCAGCAGCCGCGCTTCCGCGCGCCATCGAGGCCCCAGTCATGCAGGCCATAGAGATTGGTGAAGATGCGGTCC
>VAZZ01000008.1:0-1590 GCA_005884715.1 Alphaproteobacteria bacterium
AAACGGGTAAGGCTCTAAGCCACAGTGACAAAGACATGCGCGACAGTTATGGTGTTGCAACGAAGCGGCGATCGCCTCAGCTTGTTCAGAATTTGCCTAACCTCTGAAAGCTTGCGCAATGGATGGTTTCGACCCGGTCTTGCTGGCGCGCTGGCAGTTCGCCTTTACGATCAGCTTCCACATCGTGTTTCCCGCTTTCACGATCGGTTTGGCCAGCTATCTGGCGGTACTGGAAGCCTTGTGGCTGGCGACCGGCCGCAGCACGTTCCTCGCTCTCTTCAACTACTGGAAGAAGGTCTTCGCCGTCACCTTCGCCATGGGCGTCGTTTCCGGACTGGTGATGAGCTACCAGTTCGGGACGAATTGGAGCGTGTTCGCCGACAAGGCAGGCCCCGTCATCGGGCCCTTGATGGGATACGAAGTGCTGACCGCCTTCTTCCTCGAGGCGGGGTTCCTCGGCGTCATGCTGTTCGGGCTGAACAAGGTCGGACGCGGTCTGCATTTTGTCGCCACTTTCATGGTCGCCATCGGGACATTCATTTCGGCCTTCTGGATCCTGTCGGCCAATAGCTGGATGCAGACGCCGGCCGGCTACACCGTCAATGCATCCGGGCAATTCGTCCCCGCCGACTGGTGGGCGATCATCTTCAACCCGTCCTTTCCCTATCGCCTCGTCCATATGGTGATCGCCGCTTACCTTACCACGGCGCTGGTGGTCGGCGCCGTCGGGGCCTGGCATCTGCTGCGCGACAAGTTCAACGAGCATTCGCGTGTCATGTTCTCGATGGCGATGTGGATGCTGGCGATTGTAGCGCCGGTGCAGATTCTCGCCGGTGACCAGCACGGGCTCAATACGCTCGAACATCAGCCGGCCAAGATCGCCGCGATGGAAGGCCATTTCGAGACTCGCGCCGGCGCACCGCTCATCCTGTTCGGCTGGCCCGACATGGCGGGCGAGAGGACTCTCTATGAGATCGCCATTCCGCAGCTCGGCAGTCTCATCCTCACCCACGACCAGGCCCAATGCACTGATCCTGTTCTGGTCGTTTCGCGTCATGGTGGGGCTCGGCTTGCTGATGCTCGGTCTCGGCCTGTGGTCACTGTGGGGACGTGCGCGCGCAACGCTATATGACATGAAGGCTCTCTATGTGGCAGCGCTGCTTATGGGGCCAATGGGCTTCGTCGCCGTGCTCGCCGGCTGGGTGACGACCGAGGCCGGGCGGCAGCCTTACATCGTCTATGGTCTCTTGCGCACTGCGCAGTCCGCAGCGCCCGTCGATGCCGAAGCTGTCGGAGCTTCGCTCCTTGCTTTCATTGTTGTCTATTTCACTGTATTCGGGGCAGGGATCTTCTATCTCTTACGTTTGATGAGCAAGCCGCCGCATGAAGGCGAGCCCGATAGTCCGAGCGATGCCCATTTG
Source organism: Alphaproteobacteria bacterium (assembly GCA_005884715.1). Classification (GTDB taxonomy): domain Bacteria; phylum Pseudomonadota; class Alphaproteobacteria; order Rhizobiales; family Aestuariivirgaceae; genus Taklimakanibacter. The sequence continues at coordinate 1,422 of VAZZ01000008.1, forward strand.
CGGTCGGCCGGCATCGTACCTGCGCCGGCACTCGAGTCGGTTGGTGAACTGCAATCCCATCAGGAGACGCGCCGATGATGTTCGATCTCCCCTTCATCTGGGCTGCGATCATCGCCTTCGCGGTCCTCGCCTATGTAGTCATGGACGGCTTCGATCTCGGCATCGGCAT
>VAZZ01000008.1:1629-4812 GCA_005884715.1 Alphaproteobacteria bacterium
GGGACGGCACTGGAACCTGGCTGGTGCTTGGCGGCGGCGGCCTGTTCGCGGTATTTCCGCTGGCCTACGCCGTCATCATGCCGGCTCTCTATGCGCCGATCATTGTCATGCTGCTGGCGCTTGTCTTTCGCGGGGTCGCCTTCGAATTCCGCTGGCGCACGATACGCGGCAAATTCCTGTGGGACTGGGCCTTCGCATTAGGCTCCCTTGCCGCCACTTTCGCGCAAGGCATTGCGCTCGGCACGATCGTGCAGGGCATTCCGGTCGCCGACCGCGCCTATGCCGGCGGCTGGTGGAACTGGCTGACCCTGTTCAGCCTGTTCACGGGCGTCGCTCTGGTGGTCGGCTATGCGCTCCTCGGTACCACATGGCTCATCCTCAAGACGGAGAACGAGCTCCAGGCGCGGTCCTATCGCTTGGCGCTGCTGCTCGGTCCGGCGATGCTCGTCATCATAGGACTGGTCAGCCTGTGGACGCCTTTCCTCGAGCCGCTCTACATGGAGCGTTGGTTTACCTGGCCGCGCATGCTCTACACAGTGCCGGTCCCGCTGCTGGTGGCGGGGGCCGCCTTCGTCCTCATCAGGGGCTTGTTGCGGCGCGAGGAGCGGACGCCGTTCCCGGCCGCGCTGGCACTCTTCGTTCTCTCCTATATCGGCATCGGGATCAGCTTCTATCCCTATATCGTGCCCCCGACGCTGACGATCTCGGATGCTGCGGCGCCCGATGAGAGCCTCGCCTTCCTGCTGATCGGCGCCGTCGTGCTGGTGCCAATCATCATTGCCTATACGGGTTATGCCTATTGGGTGTTCCGCGGCAAGGTCGGCACCGAAGGCTATCATTGATGGCGGACGAGACGGACGGGCCCTTAGGCCGGCGGCTCGCCTGGTTCATCTTCTTATGGATTGCGGGCGTTGTTGCCGTCGGCTCGGTCGCCTGGATCATCCGATTGTTCCTAGGTGGGTCGGATCGGAAACGATCCGACCCAAACGGGGCAAAAGGCTCGGTTACTTGAGTCCTTGAGCGCTTCCTTATCGCCAAAGTCGAACAACTTTGGCGGGAAGCGCTCCAGAAACTCCTCAAAATTGGGCATCATGGCGAAATCACTGAGAGTGGGTATTGCGGGCCTCGGAACGGTCGGAACCGGGCTCCTCGACCTTCTGGCGAAGCACGGCGCCGTCATAGCTCTCCGCGCCGGACGTCCGATCGAAATCACCGGCATCTGCGCTCGAAGCCGAACCAAAAATCGCGGTCATGATCTGTCTATGATCACCTGGTTCGATGACCCGACGGCATTGGCGGCATCGGACGGCATCGATGTGTTTGTCGAATTGATGGGCGGCGAAGGAGATCCGGCGAAATCGGCCGTCACCGCAGCACTCATGGCAGGCAAACCGGTGGTGACGGCTAACAAGGCTTTGCTCGCCCATCATGGCACCCACCTCGCCAGGCTTGCCGATGAAAAGGCGATTGCGCTCAATTTCGAAGCCGCCGTCGCCGGCGGCATCCCGATCGTAAAGACAATGCGCGAAGCACTCGCCGGCAACCAGGCTGCGAAGGTCTTCGGCATCCTCAACGGCACCTGCAACTACATCCTGACCAAGATGGCTGAGGAAGGGCGCAGCTTCGCCGATGTGCTGAAGGAGGCGCAGCAGCTCGGCTATGCCGAAGCCGATCCAACTTTCGATATCGGCGGTTTCGATACCGCGCATAAGCTTGCCATCCTGACGTCGCTCGCTTTCGGGTCGGAGGTGAATGTCGCGGCCATCGACATCGAAGGCATCGAAGCCGTCACCCTCGCCGATATCCGCAATGCCGATGCAATGGGCTTCAAGATAAAGCTGCTTGGTGTCGCGGTTGCGAGCGCTGACGGCATCGAGCAGCGGGTGCATCCGACCCTCGTGCCCAAGGGATCGCCGGTCGCCGACACCGATGGTGTTTTCAATGCCGTCGTCGTGCATTGCGATTTCGCCGGTGACCTGATGCTGGAGGGCCGGGGGGCCGGTTCGCATCCAACCGCTTCCGCCGTGCTTTCCGATATCGTCGATATCGCGCGCGGCAACCTGCGGCCATCCTTCGGCATTCCGGGCAAGGAATTGCGCAAATACAAATCCGCCCCGAAGCGCGCGCATGAGGGCGGTTATTACGTGGCGCTCGAACTCTATGACCGGCCGGGAGCAGTTGCGGCCATCGCCAAGGTCCTGGCGGATGAGAAGATATCGATCGAGAGCATTGTGCAGCGCGCCCCCGCCAAGGAAGGCGCCATCGCCTCCTTTATGCTTGTCACACATAAGACACTCGATTCATCCATGCGTCAGGCGCTGGCGCGGATCGAAAGCGACGGCCATGTCGCCTCGAAACCCCGCACGATCCGCATCGAACGTATGTGATTTCCGGAGGACCTGATGCTCAACCGAATGCTCACCATCGAGATTGCCCGCGTCACCGAAGCGGCGGCCATCGCTGCAGCCGGCTGGCGGGGCAGGGGCGATGAGAAGCTCGCGGACCGGGCGGCGGTCGATGCCATGCGCCAGGCGCTCAATGCGATCGTCGAGATGGATGGGCTCGTGGTCATCGGCGAAGGCGAGCGTGATGAGGCACCGATGCTCTACATCGGCGAAAAGTTCGGAGGCGGTAAGAGCTGGCGCATCGACATCGCGCTCGATCCACTCGAGGGAACGACCTTGTGCGCCAAGGCGATGCCCAATTCGATCGCCTGCGTCGCCATGGCGGAAGGCGGCAGTCTCCTGCATGCGCCCGACACCTATATGGACAAGATCGCCATTGGCGGGGGCTATCCGGAGGGCACCGTCGATCTCGACCTTTCGCCACAGGATAATATTGCTGACGCAGATCACCGCCTGCATCCTCGATCGGCCGCGGCACGAAAAGCTCATTGCCGGAGCGCGCCAGACCGGCGCGTCAATACGCCTGATCACCGATGGCGACGTGGCAGGGGTCATCCATACGGCGGACCCGGAAGAAACAGGCATCGACATCTATCTCGGCATTGGCGGCGCCCCGGAAGGCGTGCTTGCCGCAGCGGCCTTGCGTTGCATCGGCGGCCAGATGCAGTGCCGCCTCGTCACCGCGAGCGCCGAGCAGAAGGAACGGGCGCGCAAAATGGGTATCACCGACTTCAACAAGAAGTTTACGCTCAGCGACCTGGCGTCGGGCGATGTGATG